>JAFPAD010000049.1 GCA_017424405.1 Alistipes sp. | reverse complement strand
CGACGCAACGGGCATTAACGACCCTTCAATCGCATTGGGATATGCCGTAGCTTATCCATTGGGTGTTGTTGGTATCATTCTTTCAATCATAGCCGTACGCTTTATCACACGCGTAAACTTCACGGAGGAGAACAAGGCGTTGGAAGCTATGCACAGCGACCATTCAAACGTGAACCGCTACTCGGTAGAGTTTACAAACAGCACATTGGCAGGACAAACTATTGCCCATTTGCGCGATTTGGTAAACCGTTCGTTTGTAATCTCTCGCATCATGCACAAGGACGGTACAATCACCATCGCCGACGGAAACAGCACGCTACTTCTTGGCGAGAAGCTACGCTTGATATGTTCACCTGAAGACCACGAGGCCGTTGTAGCATTTTTGGGTCAGGAGGTTGAGATGACAAAAGAGGAGTGGGGTACAGGAGCAGAGTCACCCACACAGCTCGTGTCACGACGTATCGTGATTACAAAATCTTCTATCAACGGCAAGAAACTCTCTGACTTGCGTCTTCGCACAAAATACAACATCAACATCACACGCATCAACCGTGCAGGTATTGACTTGCTCCCTTATCAGGGCATGGAGTTGCAGATTGGCGATAAAGTGATGGTCGTAGGTCAGGAGAAGGCCATCGAGCAGGTTGCTGGCGTACTTGGAAACTCAATGAAGAAGTTGAATGAGCCTCAGTTGCTCACTATCTTCTTTGGTATTGCTTTGGGTGTATTGTTTGGTTCTATTCCATTGATGAACATTCCTCAGCCTGTAAAGCTCGGATTGGCAGGTGGTCCATTGATTATTGCTCTTTTGATTGGTCGCTTTGGACCTCACTTCCACTTGGTGACATACACAACCATGAGTGCAAACCTCATGCTTCGCGAGATAGGTCTTGCCATGTTCCTTGCAGGCGTAGGAATCGGTGCAGGCGACGGCTTCGTTGATGCCATCGTAGGCGGTGGTTACCGTTGGATTGGCTATGGTTTCATCATCACCGTATTACCACTATTGATAGTAGGCATCTTCGCACGCTTGAAGTTTAAGATTAATTACTACACACTTATGGGTCTTATGGCAGGTAGCGTTACCGACCCACCAGCATTGGGTTATGCAAATGCAACAGCGGGCAACGACATGCCAGCAGTAGGTTATGCCACAGTTTACCCTGTTGTAATGTTCCTCCGAGTTCTCACAGCACAGCTATTAATTTTAATGGCAGCTTAATATAGGTCTCAAAACTAATTAGGGGTGTCCAACTTCACAGTTGCGACACCCCTAATTGCATATTAATCTCTATTTTCGTTTCTCTCGATATGGACATGTGGCATCATCACACGACCCACACTTCGTGTATTTGCGAGTAGCAACAGCTCTTATCAATGCCCTAACCAACCACGCAACCACAAGGACAAGAATTACCCCCACAGCTATATTTTGCCAATTCCACTGCATACACTGCAAATATACTTATTTTTCCCCATTCTCCAAACCTTGCCACCCATCGCCCAACGCCATCACCAACTCAGCATAATTAATATATTGCTGAGCCAATATAGCTATAAAGTTTATCTGAGATTCATACCATGTTTGGAACGTTGAAATAACATCAAAATAGTCACTCAAACCTCGCTCATACAATGCACGCGTCAAATCAGCAACACGCTTATTCGAGACAACATACTCATCATAATAAGCTATTTGGGTGTCAAATGTCGAAATTGCCACCAACGCTTGTTCAACCTCATTCACCGCATTAATTACGGTCTGCTCATACTCTTTCACCGCCTCTTCGTATTCAACACGCGCAATCTGCTCGTTGCGTTTCAGCTTACCAAATGAGAATATCGGTTGCGTAAGCCCCGATGCTGCGCTCCACTCCCAATATCCATCAGCAAACAGACGACGTGCCGCGGAACTAATCAAACCTCCGCTACCTGTCAATGATATGGTAGGGAAGCGGTTACTACGAGCCACACCAACTCTGGCGGCAGATGCCTGCAAGTCATAATACGACTCCATCACATCGGGACGTTGCTCAATAATATCTGATGGCACGCCCGCGTCCAACATCTTTGGCAAACCATCTACCGTAAGAGGAGAATCTGTCAAACTATCTTTCTGCGGCATCACACCCAAAAGGGTTGTAAGCGACAACCTACTCTGAGCCACGCTACGCTCGTACTTTGCTACATCAGACTGCGCTGAGAAAACCAAACTTCGAGCCTGCTCAAGGTCAAGGCGTGTAGAAAAACCTTGTTGTTGCATCTGTGTTATCAACCGTAGTTGCTCCTTGCGCAGCAACAAACTCTGCTGAGCAAGTGATAAACTTTGCGACGCCTGCTGAAGAGTGTAATATGCTGCCACTACTTCTTTCGTAAGTGACAACAACACCCCTCGATAGCTCCATTTTGACGATAATATATTTGCCTGCGACTCACGTTCGGTATGTTTCAGTGCTCCAAACAGCGACACATTCCATGACACAGTAGGTTGTAACGCAAAATTATATGTACGCTCTTTAGCGGCAGATTCAGCACCTATTTGCAACATCGACGACAACGATGGTAAATACTCAGCTCGAGCCACCGATAGCGCATAACGCGATGCCTCGACACGCGATGCCGCCACAGCCAAGTCTCGATTATGCTCCAATGCAAAATTCACCAGCGAATCAAGCTGCGGGTTGTGATATATCTGCCACCACCTGTCGGTAAGTCCTTCACCCGCACCAACCACGGCATCTTGATAGAGATAAGACTCTGGGGTAACAATAGATGGAGCCTCCAATGGCTTAGCGCACGAGCCTATCATCACAGAGCCTAACGCCAACACTCCCACGCCACGCGTTATACGCCCCCATTTTGCCACCAAATAATACGCCGCAGGGTATAAGAATATGCCTATTATTGTAGCGAGCAACATTCCTCCTATCAGAGCCACACCCATAATATTGCGCGCCACCGAGTAGATACCCGACGCAAAAACCATAGGCATAACACCCAATATAAAGGCAAACGCAGTCATTATAATAGGACGCACACGCTCTTTTGCCGCCATCATGGTGGCTTCGACAAGCGACACATCCATCATCGAGTGATAGATTGTATTGGCATACTCAACTACCAAAATAGCATTTTTAGAGGCCAAGCCAATCAACATCACCAATGATATTTGAAAATATATATTATTCACATAAGCCTCCCTAAACAAATGTGCAGCAAGCATCGCAAACAGCGCCCCCACAACAGCAATAGGCACACTCATCACAATAGCCAAAGGCAAGCCCCAGCTATTATACAATGCCGCCAACGCTAAAAACACAAACACCAAAGCCAATAAATATACAAACACACTACCTTTTGAAGCCTTCGCCTCCTGATACGATATACCACTCCACGCATAACCCACATCATCGGGAAACACACCTCCTGCAACATCGTCAATCAGTTGCATAACATCGCCCGTCGAAGCACCTTTCGATGGCGATACAGTGACTTCTATTGACTCATACTGGTTAAATTGTGTTATATACTCCACACCAACCGTATCTCGCACCTCCACAAACGCCGACAATGGAACACTCTCGCCCTTACCATTCTTTACAAAATAGCTATCCAACGAGCGTTCACTAAGGCGCCTATCAGCTGATGCCTGGACATATATCTGATACAGCTTTCCAAAGCGATTAAAGTTACCCGTATAGCTACCGCCCAAATAGGTTGATAACGCCGAGTAAACATCGCTCAACTCAACCCCTTCGCTCATAGCTTGACGCTTTCGTAACTCAATACGTCGCTGAGGTATATCCGACGTAAACTGCGTAGTTGCCGATGACACCAACTTGTGACGCTGCAAGGAGTCAATCATCAGATTAGCATACTTTGCCAAATACCCAACTCCTCGACCTTCCAAATCTTGAACTTGAAACGTAACACCAGACGTAGTACCCAATCCGGGTATCGACGGAGGAATGAAGGCGTAACACATTGCCTCAGGCACTGCCACGTACAACTCTTGAGTAAGTTGCTGTGCTATCTGCGCCGAAGAGAGTTTGCGTTTGGAAAAATCCTTCAACACAACGAAGATAACTCCACTCGACGTAGAGTTTATACTTGCCATCATATTAAATCCCGCTGCCAAAGCAGAATACTCCACATCGCCACGAGCCGCAATAACCGCCTCGGCATGTTGCATCGCAGCAAGGGTTGTAGGCAATGCTGTGGTTTCAGGGGTCGAAACCATAACCATCAAATAGCCTTGATCTTCATCGGGCAAAAAACCTGTGGGCAACAATTTCCACACGCCAGCCATTAGAGCAATGGTCACAGCCACAAATACAGCAGTGCGGGAGGTATGACCTATGATTATTGAGGTAAAGCTATCGTACTGGTGCATCAACCTCTCCGTAAGCCTATTAAACCAAGCAAAGAAACCTCGTTCGGCACGTTTATGAGGACGCAACAACATAGCCGATAGCGCTGGCGACAGCGTCAGCGCATTAAATGCCGAGAACACAATCGACACAGCCACCGTCACCGAGAACTGCTGAAACAGCAAGCCCGTTATACCTCCCATAAATGACACCGGCAGGAAAACCGCCAACAGCACAACCGTTGTAGCAACAATAGGAGAAGAGACTTTACGCATAGCCTCAATGGTTGCCTGCGTAGGATTAAGACCACTCTCTATTCCCGCCTGGACAGCCTCCACTACGACAATGGCATCATCTACAACCAAACCTATGGCAAGCACCATACCCAGCAACGAGATGATGTTAAGCGAGAAGCCCAACAACGGAAAGACTATAAATGTACCTATCAACGACACAGGAATAGCTACAAGCGGAATTAGCGTAGCTCGCCAATCTTGTAAAAACAGATAAATGATGATTATCACCAGCAACAATGCCAAAACAAGCGTCTTGACAATATCCCGAACACCGTCCTCAATGCTTTGAGTGGCATCGACTACGGTGTGCATCTCAACTCCATCGGGTAATTTTTCCGCGATATCAGCCACAACCGCCTTAACCTCTCGACCCACATCGACGGCATTACTTCCGGGTGCTTGATATATCACAATCATCGACGATGGATTCTCGCCAAACAACGAACGCACATTGTAACTCTGACTACCGAGTTCCACATCGGCGACATCGGCAAGTTGAATCTCATTACCATCTCCGTCCAAGGAGATTATTATACGCTTAAACTCCTCCGCCGAAGATAGTTGAGGAGGCAAGGTCACGGTATAGGTATATACAGCATTTTCGCCCGTAGGCTCTGCGCCAAACTTTCCGGCGGGGTAGATGGCACTCTGTACCTCGAGAGCATTCACCACCTGACTTAACGACAAACCATAATAATGCAATCTATCGGGCTTAATCCACACTCGCATAGCATACTCGCCAGCACCCATGATTGACACCTGTCCGACTCCGTTTATTTTCAGCAGCCTATTTTCAAGATTTATTGAAGCATAGTTCGACAAGTACTCATCGTCGTAACGTCCATCGCTAGACAAGGCATAAACCATCAAAAATCCCGTTTCGCTTTTTCGTGTCACCACGCCCTGTTCAACCACCGCCTGAGGTAGTTGAGAAGTGACTGCTGCAACATTGTTCTGTGTGAAGATTGCGTCCATATCAACCGAAGAGCCGACATCAAATGTAACCTGCATATTCATAGAACCATCATTAGCACTTGTTGTTTGCATATACAACATATTGCTAACGCCCATCACTCCCTGGGCCAGAGGTGTGGCAACAGCATTATTCACCGTCATGGCATCGGCTCCAGCATAGGTTGCAGAGACCTGCACCACAGGAGGAGTAATATCGGGATATTGTTCAATAGCAAGATTAAACAACGCCACCACACCTAGCAACGTCATTGCAATAGCCATCGATATGGCGAACACGGGACGCTTGATAAAAAACTCTCCCATACCTCACTATTTGGTTATAGGTTTAACTTTCACTCCATTATGCAACTTCTGCACTCCCGTAAGAGCAACCATCTCATGTGGTTGTAGCCCGTCTTCAACAATCCATTGCGAGTCCTGCCTCTCTCCGACCTCCACACGTCGATATTGGGCGGAGGAGTCTGACCTGATAACCCACACATAATTCACTCCCTGCGAGCTAACCACAGCCTGCATCGGCACCAATACACATCGTTGCTTTTGCCCCATACCCACCTGAACGCGCGCATACTCGCCAGCTTTCAGATAAGCCTCAGGATTAGGGAAATCCACCACCAACGTGATAGTGCCTGCCGTGGGCGATATATTCTGCTGCGTATAGTCGTACACTCCACGATATTCATACTCATAACCGCCATCAAGATAAAGCCTTATGTCCGATAGCAGATTGCGATTGTCATACGTAGCACGCCCCACCGAAGCATAACGCAAATACAACGATGTCGGGATTGATATTTCAGCTTTCAAGGTATCCATATTCGAGATGGTGGTAAGAGTAGGGTATTGCGTACCCACACCCACATAATCTCCTTCGTGAGCCGGAGAGTGGGAAGCTATGCCATCGATGGGAGAGTAGATTCGAGCATAACCCACCTGCAAGCGTGCATTTTTCAACTGCTCACGAGCCGACTGCACAGCTTGTTGCGACGAGGCATAATTGGTCTTATACTCATCTATCTGCAACTCGCTAATGGCTCCCTGAGCAGCCAAAGGCAATGCTCGTTCGTAGTTATTACGAGCTTCACTCTCCTTGGCTTGAGCCGACAGCAGATTTGCTTGAGCGGCACGCAACGTGGTATTAAGCAACGCTGCATCGATAACAAACAACAAATCACCCCGCTTCACAGGCTCACCCGATTTTACGTAGGAACGCTGCAAATAGCCACTCACTCGAGGCTGGATAATGGCATCATATCCACTCTTTAGATGGGTCACAAATTCATATCTCATCAATATAGAGTCCGACGTAACCTCAGCCACCTCAATCTCTAAATTGGGCATACTATTATTTGTGCTGGGTTTACGACCACACGCCACAACAATTACAGAGAAAATAATTGAAAATATCAGTAGATTCTGTCGCATAAAAAAAGTTTTTATTTAGAATAATATGGGTCAAAAAATATGCCACCAAGCACCAAACTCACACATTATAATGGTTTTAGACACCTTTTAATCACTTTTTTACATCGAAATTATTTGGTTATTAGAAATTTTCATATATTTGCACAAATACAAACCAATAAAAATTGTTAGTCATGAAAAATTTAGTTGATCAGATCAATGCACAGATCGAGGTTTTCTCTGCAAACGCTGCAGCTCAGGTAGAGAAGAACAATAAGGCTGCGGGTACTCGTGCTCGTAAGGCTGCTTTGGAGCTTTCTAAGCTTTTGAAGGAGTTCCGTAAGGTATCTGTTGAGGAGGCAAAGAAATAATCACTGCTTCATCAAAAATATAAAGGGTTGCACGATATTCGCGCAACCCTTTATATTTATTTCCGATTTATCCAACTACAACTCTATTCCGTGTTGAGCAAAGAAAGCACACTCCTCCTTATCAACGCCAATCTCTTTATCAAGTTTCACAGCACGATTATGGTCGTCGAGATAGTAGCGCACAGCTCCATAATCGAAATAGTAATTAAACAACGACGCCTCATTAATCACGTACGGTGAGGTTATATTTGCCATATCTGCCATCGTGTGAAATACCGAATATGTAGTTGCTGGCGCCATTTCGTTCTCAATAGCCGCAACAATCTTACGATTATACACCTCACGATATTTCTCCGAAAACCACGCGAACGAAGGCACATGCAACTGGTGATATGTCACCGTGGGCGAAGCATGCAAAAAGCGCTTCTTTGTTCCGTCAAATAGGTCTTCGCCATGGTCGGCGCAATAATACATTGCCGATGTAACACCATCCAACCCCTCAAGCGTAGAGATTACTTCATTCAGGAAATAGTCGGTATAACGAGTCGAGTTGTCATACGCATTACGAATCATCTCCATATTTTTACGCCTAATTGCCACATCATCATCTGGAGTAAAATATGCTGCCTCTCGCGGATAGCGTTGATGATAACTAAAATGCGAGCCATAGGTGTGCAATATAAACAAAATCTTCTCGGACTCATCTTCCGCCAAAGCCTTACGCATTGCATCAACCAATTGCATATCGAGGCGCGGAGTATCCATATACATTACGTGCTTAGCATCGTGTGCCAAATTATCAATCATCGCGCCCTGAGGCGACTGGTTCGATATGAAATATGTTGTAAAACCAGCTTCATTAAATAGTGCGGGGATGCCCGAACGTCGATACAACTCCTTGTGTTGTGAGGTATGTACCGATGACAATATCATGGGAACACTTTTGTGAGTAGTGTTGCTCTGTGTCACCACATTTCTAAACAGCATCAAATCATCACGCTTCGCAAGAAGCGGATTTGTTTCTCGCTCATAACCAAACATTTGCCACGAAGCAGCTCGTGCAGCCTCTCCAATCACCAACACATAAACCTCCCGACCCTTAGGAGCGTCCACTCGCTGTGAATGATATTGAAAATTCTTTGACAACTCATAAAAATGCGAAGTTCTGCGAGCCTCAGAAATAGCTACTCCCATATTATAGGTTACATTTATGGGGAACAACTCATCTCGCACCACATGCTTTATATCGCGTTTACAACCATACACCAGCACCAAACACCCCAACATAAAGGTGGCACTTCCCACAGCCGCCATCTTCAAACGCACCTGACTACGAAGCAGCACGCGACGACGAATATGTTCTGTTGCAAGCCAAAACAACGGAACATATATCAACGCCACGGCAATCACAGCAGGGTATATATTTGCCAGCAACTCGCTCGCCTCGTCTGGATTTGTTGTGAGCAGATTAAGGAACATATCAGATGCCACAACCGAATTTCCAAATAGATAGGATAGTACAATTTGAAATGCACTGAAGAAGACCAAAGGCACACCCAACCACACCATCACACCCGAACGACGAGCCAACGATGCAAACAGTGTATAACCTCCAAGTGGCATCATAACACACACCACCGAAGTCCAAAATGGATTTTTCTCGGTACAAATCAGAACCAGCACCGGCAACATCAACGATGCCACGAACATCGCAGCAAGACGTTGAGCGTTAATCTTCTTTATCCATTTTTGCATCTTAGAATGCCTCATTTACATTTATTATCAAGCCGTGCGAGTGACGACCAAAACCATAATCAACCCTAAGTGTCAAATTCTTCGCCAAAGCCACCCTTACACCCAAACCATAGTTAGGCAACACGTCGTCGATGTCAAACAACTTATGGGAAGAAAACACACTACCAGCACCCATCCATGCTGCACAACTCAATGCTTTATATATTTTTTGACGCAACTCTATCTGAGCCGTAGCCATCTTTCTATCGGTGTAACGTCCATAATAGTAACCTCGCATGCGATTCTCGCCGCCCACCTTCGCCCAAAACATCCATGGGGTATTCCACGACCACAAATCGGCATACAAGTCCAACGCCAACTCACCACCCGCCCACAATGGCTGATAATAATCGGCTGTCGCCTCCACGTGCCATATAGTATCATCATTACAAGCAAATATTGCCGGATATGCCACACCTCGCAGTTGCAAAAACACGCCATTGATTTGCGTTCCTCGCTCGGTGCGTCCATCATACTTTACTGTCGCACCCGCACCCAACATGGCTGCCGAGAGATTTTTCATGCCAGCATTTTGTAAATAGTCCCAAGCCAAAGACTCAACCTTATCAACTGCGGCGTATCTAAAATCCAAATTGGTACCCACCGACAAACCACCGACAATGCGCCTAACATACTCTACATTAGCCTGAAAATCCTTGCGGACATACTGCGACACATGGTTGTTATCGGCAGCTTCATATCCTAAACCCCAAAAATTCGCAGGCATCGAGCCTCCTCCAAGGTATAGGCTCACACAATCATGCCCACTGAGCGCAAAATCACTACTTGTCACCGCACGGAAAGAGCCATTCGCTGACACCAACCCCGTCAATGAAGTTACAGAGTAGGGTAGCGACTCATCGCCCGATTTCAATAAATAACGACCCACAACAGAGGCGACAAACATGGCATTTGTCTCCTGCGTGTAACCCACACCTATGCCTCCGTCAACCCTCAGGTTGCGCGTTTGCTCCTCTTCTATATCGTGTTTTTTGAAAAGCCAATCTGAAAATCGCTGCCACGCAGTAGGTTGCGATGCTCGATTTAGCTGCTCCATCACAGCTACATAATCAATAGGAGAATAGTCTAACGAGAGCGTATCACTTCGATTCGCCACACTCTGCGCGGCAACCTCATTCACCACGCAAAATATAGCAATCAAAACTATTATCGCTCTGCCCCTCATCGCGTTAGCGGTAGTCAGCTACGATGCGAATAAAATCTGCCTTATCTTGCTCCGAGAACTCACCCTTGCAACAAAATACCAACTCACCTTCACGAGAGACAAGCATCAACACAAACATATTATTGCAGTCTCCTAAACCCCATTTCTTGGCGATTATATTATCCTCATCGGTGATAATGGTTGCCTTATTTTTCTCGGTACGTTTACGAGCAAGCATTCTAACAATAGCATTAGGAAACATCGTATCCTTAAGGTTGATAATGCCGAAGCCTTCGATATTATCACCTGCGGCAAACTTCTTCTCCTCCATCTCCATTATAAAATCCTCGTTCTGTCGATGCTTGTCGGGGTCGACATAAAATACAAGGATATGCTTCTCACCGTAATAGGGCAGAGTCGTTACCTTTCCATCTAAGCCTATCAACTCCACATTCTCAACCTTGTGAGGCAACGAAAGCATGGTAT
>JAFPAD010000048.1 GCA_017424405.1 Alistipes sp. | reverse complement strand
TAATTTTTTTTGATAAAAAAACTTGTAACAGAGTTACGGTTTTTTATTAAATCGGTTAATAATGTATAAAAGATTTTACAATGAAAAAAGTTCGATTACTAATGGTTTTGGGTGCTGTGTTTGCTATGGTGCAGACAAGAGCACAAAGTGATTCGGAGGAGTATCAACCTATTGTGTTGATGATGCTTACCGAGAAGGGTGCGGCAGCCTATCCTATGTCGATGGATAGGATAATTATTGAGCAACGCGAAGCTGTAAACAACGCCAAGAATGTGTTTCAGGCTACGCAGCGTACGGGATTTCATCAGGCTCATAATCCACAAGTTATCTTCACAAGTCGCGACAATCGTTTTGCTCTCGGTGTCGGCGGTTATGTGAATTTGCGTACGAGCTACGACTTCAAGGGTGCTGTTGATGATATTGATTTTGTGCCGTACAAAATCCCTATCTACGCCACCTATGCTAATCGCCAGAGAATTATGATGGACGCCACCACGTCGCGCATATTCACCAAGGCGGTGGTGAACTCTCCAAAGTTGGGTCCTGTGTTGGCTTATGTGGATATGGATTTTCGTGGCGGAGCGCAATTTAGCTATGCCCCACGCCTACGCTCGGCCTATGTCTCGTTGTTGGGTTTCACGGCGGGTCGTGATGTGACTACGTTCTGTGATTTGCAAGCAGCTCCTACGACGGTAGATTTTCAGGGTCCTAATGCCTATAACTTCAATTTTGCCACCATGTTGCGTTATGAGCACTCTTTGTTGCAGGATCATTTGACTTTGGGCTTGGCTCTTGAGATGCCTGTGGTGAGTGGTACGTATGGCGAGAATTTCCTCCCTATATCACAACGCGTACCCGATATTCCGATGTATGTCGAGTATTCATGGGGTCGTGAGTGTCGTAGCCATGTGCGAGCATCGGCGGTGCTTAGAAATATGTATCTGCACAATGTCGTGAAGGGCGAGAATACAAGCCTCTTTGGTTGGGGTGTGCAACTTAGTGGACGTATGGCTGTGTGCGACATGGTGACGCTCTTCTTTAATGGAATCTATGGTAAGGGTATCACTCCGTATATTCAAGATTTAACAGGCTCAGGGCTTGATTTTACACCTAATCCTAAGGATGCCACACAAATTCAAACCACTCCTATGTGGGCGGTGCAGGGTGCTGCGCAAGTGGATATCATTCCTTCGCTATTGTCGGTTTCAGGCGGTTATTCGGTAGCGCGTGTCGATAAGGAGAATGGCTTCTACTCGGCTGATGAGTATCGTCGCGGTACATACATTTTCGGCAATGTATTTTACCACGTAACCGATAACTTTACTCTGGCTGCTGAGTATCTATACGGTGGTAGAAAGAATATGGATACCATGAAGGGAAGCGCTAATCGCATAAGCATCATGATGCAGTACAATTTCTAAATTGAGAAGATGAAGATTTATTCGGGGTGTTATTTTGTATAACACCCTTTTTTTGTTGCAAGAGGAATAAAATTTTTCTAATTTTGGCATTGTGAAAAATCTAATAGCCATATTGCTGATGTTTGTGGCGGCATTGTTGCCGCTGTGGTTTGTGGCGATGCATGATGTGTGTCAGCAGCCTCCTCAAGTGAAGCTTCCTCCCAAGCGGGCTCGGTTGGTTGTAGCTGGTGATTTGATGCAGCACACGCCTCAGCTTTCAGCAGCACTCCAAAGTGATGGAAGTTATAATTATGAGGAGTGTTTTCGCTTTGTGGCTCCCTATTTTCGTGATGCCGATATTGCTGTCGTAAATCTTGAGACTACGCTTTCTGGCGAGGGTGAGTATTCGGGTTATCCATGTTTTTGTTCGCCAGCCGAGGTGGCGTATGCTATGCGCGACATGGGAATTGATGTGGCTGTGCTTGCTAATAATCACTGCTTGGATCGAGGCTTACGAGGTGTGAGTAGGACTGCCGATGTGCTTGATGAGTGCGGTATAGAACGTATGGGTGTATTTCGTGATAGCGTCGATTTTCAGCATAATAATATAAAATACATCACACGAGGTGGAGTTCGCTTTGCGATGGTGAATTACACCTATGGCACCAATGGAATTCCTGTTCCTAAGGGTGTTGTGGTCAATAGGCTCGATAGCGTATCAGTGGTGAGAGATTTAAACGAGATACACCGCGATGAGGTGGATTGTGTGGTGGCATTTGTGCATTGGGGTAACGAATATGAGCGCAAGCCTAACCATAGCCAACGTAAGATGGCGGAGCTGATGAAACGCAATGGTGTGGATATCATAATCGGCTCACACCCTCATGTTGTGCAACCCTATGATGTTGATGATAAGGGAAAAGTTGTGGTCTATTCGCTTGGTAATTTTGTCTCTAATCAGCGTAAAAGATATACCGATGGCGGGTTGATACTTATTGTTGATATAGAGGAAGATGTGAATGGTGAATTGAAGTATTACATCAGCGATATGCCTGTTTGGGTTAAGTTGCCTAAATATCAAATTCTGCCCTCTTCGGTAGGTGACACGATGCGAATGGACGCAGCCTCGCGTGAGTCATATCAAATCTTTATGGCTGACACGCGCAAGTTACTTGACAGAGGAGTGTAATATCTCGCCTCTATCATGTAGCACAAAAACTGCCGACCCACAAGGAATCGGCAGCAAAGAAAATCGTCGTGTATGCTATTAATAATTCTCCTTCTTTGGCTCGAAATATGCCTGAGCATGTGCGCAAGCTGGACACTTGAAAGGAGCCTCCTTGGCCAATAGTACGTAACCGCAGTTACGGCACTGCCACCAAATCTCGTTGTCGCGAATGAATACTGTGCCATCTGTTACGCGCTCCAAGAGCTTCAAGTAACGACGCTCGTGCTCAGCCTCAACCTTTGCAATCTGACGGAATGTCTCGGCAATCTCAGGGAATCCCTCCTCGTCAGCAACCTGTGCGAATTCAGCATAGAGTACCTCCCACTCCTCATGCTCGCCCATAGCGGCAGCCAATAGGTTTTCAGATGTTGTACCAATCTTGCCAGCAGGATATGTGGCTGTGATCTCCAAATCGCCACCCTCCAAATACTTAAAGAACTTCTTTGCGTGCTCTTTCTCCTGGTCTGCTGTCTCTGCAAATACTCCTGCAATCTGCTCAAAACCCTCCTTCTTTGCTACGCTTGCGAAGAATGTATAACGGTTACGTGCCTGGCTCTCGCCTGCGAATGACTTCAAGAGATTCTTCTCTGTCATTGTACCTTTAATGCTCATAATATTGTTTAGTTTTATGGTTTATAATTTTGTTTCATTTTCCTACTGCAAAGATAGGAGTATTTTTGAATTTGTCAATAGGAAAATTATATTAAAAATTTATATTGCTATCATTTGGACTTATAGGAAAGGGCGTGGGTTGTTAAATGTTGCATCTTTTATTATAAAAAGGTGTTGTGAATTGGCGAAAGTGAATAAGTTTTTGTAAATTTGCCAAAATTTGGAATAATATAAACAAAAAATAGATATGGCAGACGAGAAAATTATCTTTTCCATGGTGGGTGTCTCGAAGACTTTCACCAATCAGAAGAAGGTGTTGAACAACATCTACCTCTCATTCTTCTACGGCGCTAAGATTGGTATCATCGGTCTTAACGGCTCGGGTAAATCAACGCTGATGAAGATTATCGCGGGTCTTGACAAAAATTATCAGGGCGAGGTTGTTTTCGCTCCTGGCTACTCTGTGGGTTATTTGGAGCAGGAGCCTCAGCTCGACGATACAAAGACCGTTAAGGAGATTGTCGAGGAGGGTTGTGCTGCTACGGTAGCTTTGCTTAAGGAGTATGAGGACATCAACATGAAGCTCTGCGAGCCTATGTCGGACGACGAGATGAATGCACTCATCGAGCGTCAGGGCGTAGTATATGAGCAGATTGATCAGGTGAACGGTTGGGAGCTCGATAGCGTATTGGAGCGTGCTATGGACGCTTTGCGTTGTCCCGATCCAGACCAGAGCGTGAAGGTGTTGTCGGGAGGTGAGCGCCGCCGCGTGGCTTTGTGTCGTCTGTTGTTGCAGCAGCCTGATGTGTTGCTTTTGGATGAGCCTACCAACCACCTCGATGCTGAGTCTATCGACTGGTTGGAGCAGCACTTGCAGCAGTATAAGGGTACGGTTATTGCCGTTACGCACGACCGTTACTTCTTGGATAACGTAGCAGGTTGGATTTTGGAGCTCGACCGTGGCGAGGGTATTCCATGGAAGGGTAATTACTCGGGCTGGCTCGATCAGAAGTCAAAGCGTTTGGCTCAGGAGGAGAAGCAGGAGTCAAAGCGTCGTAAGACCCTTGAGCGTGAGCTTGAGTGGGTGCGTATGTCGCCATCGGGTCGTCGAGCCAAGAGTAAGGCTCGTTTGTCAGCCTACGATAAGTTGATGAACGAAGATGTTAAGCAGAAGGAGGAGAAGCTCGAAATCTTCATTCCTAACGGACCACGTTTGGGAGATGTGGTTATCGAGGCTAATAACGTGAAGAAGGTCTTTGGTGACCGTATCCTGTATGAGGGATTGGACTTCAAGTTGCCACCAGCAGGTATCGTGGGTGTTATCGGCGCGAACGGTACAGGTAAGACTACCCTCTTCCGTATGATTATGGATTTGGAGAAGCCTACCGAGGGTACATTCACCGTAGGTCAGACCGTGAAGCTGGCGTATGTCGATCAGCAGCACAAGTCAATTGACCCTGAGAAGAGTGTTTATGAGGTTATCTCACAGAATAGCGATTTGATTACATTGGGTAACCGTCAGATTCCTGCGCGTGCTTATGTGGCTCGCTTCAACTTCAGCGGAGCTGATCAGGAGAAGAAGTGTGGTATGTTGTCAGGTGGTGAGCGTAACCGCTTGCACCTCGCCCTTGCACTTAAGGAGGAGGGTAACGTACTCTTGCTCGATGAGCCAACCAACGATATCGACGTGAATACACTTCGTGCGTTGGAGGAGGGTTTGGAGAACTTCGCAGGTTGTGCTGTGGTTATCTCGCACGACCGTTGGTTCTTGGACCGTATTGCAACTCACATTCTTTCATTCGAGGGTGATTCGAAGGTGGTCTTCTATGAGGGTTCATATTCTGAGTACGAGGAGTGGAAGAAGTTGCAGGGTATGGACACAGCTCCAAAGCGTGTGAAGTATCGCAAACTTACAGAGAATCAGTAATCTTTTATTGTAAAGAGATAATAAAAAGAGGCGTTACGTCTCAATTTTGCATTTTGAATTTATAAAAGTATGGCACAGAAACCATCAATTCCAAAGGGTACACGCGACTTCTCTCCAGCAGAGATGATGCGCCGTACATATATTTTTGAAACAATTAAGAGTGTCTTTCGCACCTATGGCTTTGCGCCGCTGGAGACTCCTTCAATGGAGAACCTCTCAACGCTGCTTGGTAAGTATGGCGATGAGGGTGATAAGCTCCTCTTTAAGATTTTGAACTCGGGTGATTATGCTGCGGGTCTTAATGATGAGCAGGTGCGTAATGCGTCGAAGATTTGCGAGAAGGGTTTGCGTTATGATTTGACCGTTCCATTCGCTCGCTACGTGGTGCAGCACCAGAATGAGATTACCTTCCCATTTAAGCGTTATCAGGTGCAGCCTGTATGGCGTGCTGACCGTCCTCAGAAGGGTCGTTATCGTGAGTTTTATCAGTGTGATGTTGATGTCATCGGCTCACGTTCATTGCTTAATGAGGTGGAGCTTATCGAGATTGTAGAGCGTGTATTTGGTAAACTCGGCATCAATGTGGTGCTGAAGATGAACAATCGCAAGATTTTGTACGGTATCGCCGAGGCTATTGGTCACGCAGATAAGATGATGGATATCACTATCGCTATCGACAAGTTGGAGAAGATAGGTATTGACAATGTAAAGGCAGAACTCGCAGAGCGCGGCTTGGAGGCAGAGGCTATCGAGAAGTTGCAGCCAATCCTTGAGTTGTCGGGCACAAATGCCGAGAAGTTGCAGAAGTTGTCGGAGGTTATCGGCTGCTCGGAGACAGGCGTTAAGGGTATCGAGGAGATGTCGGAGATTTTCGGTTATGTTGAGAAACTCGGCTTGCAGCTTCCTATCGAGCTTGACCTTTCGTTGGCACGTGGTTTGAACTACTACACAGGAGCAATCTTCGAGGTTAAGGCTTTGGATTTTGCTATTGGTTCAATATGTGGTGGTGGTCGTTACGATGACTTAACAGGTATCTTTGGCTTGCCAAATACGTCGGGTGTGGGTATCTCGTTTGGAGCTGACCGTATCTACGATGTGATGGTAGGCTTGGATTTGTTCCCTGAGGAGGTGAACTTCACAACGAAGGTGTTGTTCGTGAACTTGGGTGAGGACGAGAAGTTGGCATCGTTGCGTATTATCAAGGGCTTGCGTGATGCGGGTGTTGCCGCTGAGATTTATCCCGAGTCCGCAAAGATGAAAAAGCAGATGGAGTACGCTAATCGCCGCATGATACCTTATGTAGTGATCATTGGTAGCAATGAGTTGCAGGAGGGCAAGGCTACGGTGAAGAATATGCGTACGGGAGAGCAGCAGACTGTGGATTTTGCGTCGGTTGCTGAATTATTAAAATAAAATATGCGACGAAGAGTTGTTATAACTTTTATATCTTTTGTGTTGAGCCTGCTACCTATCTTGGTGCAGGCTCAGCGTTCTAATGCCAATCTGCGACAGCTGCAAAAGTTGAATCGGGTGTATGCCAACTTGCAGGGGTATTATGTCGATAGTGTCGATATGAAACCTCTGGTGGAGAGTGCTATACGCGGTATGCTGGAGGAGCTTGATCCCCACTCGGTCTATCTCGATGAGAAGGAGATGAAGTCGGAGCAGGAGAGTTTTGATGGCGAATTTAGCGGCATAGGTGTTGAGTACAATATATTGAAAGATACTATTATTGTCGTCGGTACGGTGTCGAATGGTCCTGCCGAGAGGGTTGGTGTGTTGCCTAATGACCGCATTGTGGAGATTGATGGAGAGGTAGTAATCGGCATCGAACGTAGCGACGTGCCACCGAGGCTTCGAGGTGATAAAGGTAGCGTTGTAAATCTAGGTGTAGCTCGACGAGGGGTGAAGGATTTGCTCCACTTCTCGATTACGCGTGACAGAATACCAATCACCACTGTCGATGCAGCGTATTTGGCGGCGGAGAGGACGGGCTACATTAAGGTGAACCGTTTTGGTCGCACTACGATGGCTGAGTTTCGCGAGGCTGTGGCGAACTTGGGAGATATAGATGCGCTGATACTTGACCTTAGTAATAACGGCGGAGGCTTGCTTGATCAAGCGGTAGAGATGGCTGGATATTTCTTGCCTGCCGGGAGTTTGATTGTCTCAACCGAAGGACGAGCTATCGAACCTCAGTATTATTATGCAAAGCAGGCAGGACTGTTTGACGGTCGCTTGGTGGTGATGATTAACGAGAGCTCGGCTTCGGGTAGTGAGATTGTGGCTGGTGCTATGCAGGATTGGGATAGAGGTGTAGTCGTCGGTCGTGATAGCTTTGGTAAGGGATTGGTGCAGAGTCAAATTCCATTGGGTGACGGCACGGCTATGCGATTAACTATTGCGCGTTATCATACCCCATCTGGAAGAGCTATTCAACGTCCTTATGAACGTGGTCATAAGGAGGAGTATCTGAAGGCTCATGCAAATCGTCTGCGTTCAGCTCAGCAGGATTCGATTTTGCAGGGCGATAGAAAAGAGTATTATACGAAGCGTTCTGGACGAATTGTTTATGCTGATGGAGGCATTAAACCCGATGTGCGGGTGGAGAGTGATACTACACTTGTGAGTAACTATATGGTGAAGGTTATAGCGCAAGGTGTGTATAACGATTTTCTGCTCTCTTATCTTGATGCCCATCGTGAGCAGCTTGCTGAGCGCTACCCTACGTTTGAGAAGTTTGATGCCGAATTTGATCTCTCAGATGATGATATGCGCTTGTTGGTGGAGCTGGCAAAAGCTAAAGGCGTGGAGTATGATGAGGTTGGATTTTTGCACTCGTTGCCACTGATGAAAATTCAAATAAGTGCGATATTTGCTCAGCGCTTGTTTTCTACCTCGGAATATTATCAATACATCAATCCTCGCGTTAATGACTCATTTAAAAAGTCGTTGATGTTGTTAAACAATTGGATATCTGAGGGTGAGCCAATCTTGAAACGATAAAATGATTTTTGAGGTTTTGATGGAAGTATAATTAATTGTTAAAATATTTGCCAAATTGGAAAAAGT
>JAFPAD010000047.1 GCA_017424405.1 Alistipes sp. | reverse complement strand
GGGCGCAAACATGCTGGCCGGCGTATGGCTCAACCTCTCGTTCTGGTACAAGCGCGAGGAGCGCACCTCGCTGGCTATTGTCGTGACGGGGTGTGGCTTGGTTGTCACCTTCTTGTAAATCTTTTATTTTTGTTGTTATTAATTTCTTGTTTTGTGTTATTTTTCGCTGTGGCTGCCAACTCCTTGAATTGACCTTGCCTAAAAAAAACATCGACCTTTACTCGGCGGCATTAAGCCTGAACCAAAGATATGGAGCTAAACGTTTAGCTTCATCATCGGATAATATTTCATCTTCGACCATCTCTTCGATTCTACTCCAACCTCCTTTCAATTGTCTTTGTTTAATTATTTTCCTCAAAACTCGCGACGACACATAAGGGTGTCGGGCAATCTCCTTTGGAGCCGCAAAGTTAATATCAATTTTTTGAATTTCACAACTATCGCAACAAATTTGTTGTAAAATTTTAGCAAAATTTTGCTCTGTGACGCATTTTAGTTCCGAAATTTGCTCCACAGAGTGGTATCCACCCAACAATTCACGATATTTAATGATTTCGACAGCGCTCTTTACACCTATTCCATCGACCGAAATCAACGCCGCCGAGTCTGCCGAATTTAGCTCCAATAGTTTAACTTCAGCACTCTTTTTCGATGGCGTTTCAAGTGTATCTTTCCCATATCCCCTTTGAGGTAATTCCTCCTTTCGAAAAGAGTTTTTCGCAGATGTATATCGTTTGGTCTGATACTCTAATTTAGGTTTTGCGGCTGAATGTTTAGGCTTTGCAGCAAGCGAGTCGGCGATTTCAATATATGGCTCAAACACTACATACAAACTGTCGGTCATTCCCGTAACCAACGCCAAATCCTCCTTCACTCTATACACCTTGCCATAACTGCGCCAGCGAATAATTCCAACCGCCACCTGTTTTGGCACACCTGCAGCACGTAACTGCTCATAATCTGCCTTATTGGGGTCAAACTCACTCATCGGCAATGAATCCAACGACAGCTCATGCTGCACCACCGATGGCAATAATTTCGGTGGCTTCACAAGTTCAATCACCACCGCCAACATCACCAACACCAAAGCTATCGAAAAGAGAATTATAGCTCCACGATATTGCTGTTCGTTAAAGAGTTTCATGGTTTACCACTCGGCACGTGGCGAGAGCCACAATTTTCTATATCGGCGTGATGGAGATGGTAGCTTTTCACCCAAGCCATACTCCTCCCATCGGTTATCAACATTATTAATCGTCTCCACCGACGACATCACCACATTAGGGAATCGCTTGGGATTCTCCCCTACCCCTGGGTGCTTACTGCGTGCATCAAGCAACAACTCTCCTCCCTCAAGAATCTTCACATCACGACGAGGGTCGCTATTCGCCATTGCCAGCCACAACAAATCATTGGCTGTCATTGAAATCGATGCCTGATAATCAAACACCGCAATATATTTCATACCCTGAATATTATTGAGTTGGAGATACTGCTCTACATCAACCTCCACAGGGCGTTCCTGGTCGGCATACAATATAAGTAAGCCGCAACTCTCAACGAAACGAGTATCATATAATCGAATACCTCCCACGGGCTTTGCCGCTCGAGGCTCAACGATAGGCTCCACCTGTGCATCTGGCTTGACATCTGTTAAATCTATCGCTAACTTTCCGCCAAATCCACACGTTGCCGTAGCATGGTCAAGCACATCGAGTACTCCCTCACCTCGTATCACCATCTTGCGAGTATCTACCCTACGCAATAGCTTTGCAAGATTTGCAAACGAACGGATATTCTCCTCAGACGATGTCACCACCATATATTTATTAAACATCATCTGCCCAGCACCCCACAACGACTGCACAACCTTATGAGCCTGTCCGCCATAGCGCTTATCAATCGATACAACAGCTAGATTATGAGCCGTACCCTCTATTGGCATATACAAATCGCGCACCTCAGGCTGTATTGCCAAACGTATCGGTGCAAGGAATATGCGCTCGGTAGCCTCAGCTATGTAGGCATCTTCCTGCGGAGGCACACCCACCACCGTCGCGGGATAGATAGCCCCTTTGCGATGCGTAATGCACGTAACATGGAAACGAGGATACAAATCCTTCAACGAATAAAAGCCCGTGTGGTCGCCAAAATCGCCCTCCACAGCCTTTGGTTCCTGAGGGTCAACATATCCCTCGATAACAAAATCGCAATCCTCAGGAATGCGTATATCGCATGTCAAAGCCTTAACCAATCGCACCGGCTTTTGACGCAGAAATCCCGCCAATAGATACTCGTCCATATTATCGGGCATAGGAGCCGTTGCAGCATAGGTATAGGCTGGGTCACCACCCAACGTCACCACCACAGGCATACGCCTACCTAAACGTTTGTAAGCATCATAGTGACGTGCTCCTGTTTTATGAATATGCCAATGCATGCCCGTAGTTTGCTTATCGAAGCGTTGCATGCGATACATTCCAACATTGCGCACACCTGTTTCAGGGTCGAGAGTATTCACCATAGGTAATGTTACAAACGCGCCACCATCAGACTCCCACGAATGTAACATAGGCAGTCGCTCCAAATCAACATCATCACCTTGCCAAACCACCTCCTGACAAGCACCTCTGCCTGTAATATCTTTCGGAAACCACTTCGCCACATCTGCCAGCAAAGGCAACATGCGCATCTTATCCCACAAGCTGGCTTTAGGCGACAAAGCATCACCCAACAAAGCCTCTATACGAAAGCCGATATCCTCCAAGCGCTCAACACCGAGCGCCATAGCCATACGACGTCGTGAGCCCATCATATTGGTCACAACGGGAAACTCTGTGCCCGTATTCTCAAAGAGCAAAGCCTTGCCTCCGCTTTCGCTCTTTGCCATGCGGTCGGTAATTTCGGCTATCTCGAAGCGTGACGACACGGGCGCTTTAATCCTTATCAACTCACCCTCTTGCTCCAAACGAGCTATGTATTCTTGCAGGTTTTTATACATTATTATTTCTATTTAAGTGGCTCGTATGGAACTTTATATTTCTCATCAAGTGTCAGGATAGCATTCTCGTGCATCGCCTTATCCGCCAGCAGAGCGAACTGCGTAGCATAATACGACTCCTCAAGCACCTTTTCGGGTTGCTTACCGGTAATCACAGCATGCAAGAATGCCTCCAACAACTCCTTCGAGCCATCAGCCTCGGCACCCACTGAACTCTCGCCCGATACCACCTTCACGTCCTGCATGATAGGCTTACCCGGAGCCAACGCGCTACTCTCGGCAGCCCACGACGTGCCAGCAAAGACCGAATTACTCATCACACCTCGTTCGATTTGCTCAATAAACTGATGCATACCGCTACCCTTTGGCGCAGGTTCGTCGGTATAATGCATTGCTGTAACGAGGTCAATCGTTCCTTTCGTGCCGAGAATCTGCTCACCCATACCGAAGTGCTTATTCGAAATGATTGACTCAAAGGTCATATTCACACCATTCGGATAGGTGAATATCGCACTCACCGTATCATAGACATCTCGCTTATCCTCCTTATTCCAATGTATCAAGCTACCCGCACCCATAACCTTTTCGGGCAATTGACCCATAGCCCATGAACCATTCTGCAACTGATGACATGCAAGCTCGGTCATCAATCCACGAGAATACTCGCTATACAAACGCCAATTTATGTGACGCTCCAACTCAGGTGAGGGCACCTCACGACGCCAATTATTATTGCGATACCAATAATTTCTAACTCCAACGACCTCACCAATCACACCCTCATGAATCATCTGCATAGCCTTCACATACTTAGGGTCGAACAGGCGCTGCTGACCAATAAAGAGCACTCGACCGAGCGCCTTACGGCGGTTATACACCTCAAGAGCTTCATCTAAAGTATATGCCATCGACTTCTCGCAAAAGACCTCCTTACCAGCTTCCATAGCAGCAAGAGTCATCGGAGCATGAAGATAGAGAGGCGTTGCTATTATAACACCCTGCACATCACGATTCTCCAACAGTCGGCGATAGTCATCATAGAGCTTCGCCTCGGGATAGTATTGCGCAGCATTATCCAAGTGAGGGCGATAATTATCACACAAGGCTACAACCTCAGCTTGAGGCATCTGCACGAGGTGTTTTATATGAAACAAACCTCGCGAGCCTGTGCCGATGATACCTATACGCACCTTCTCGCCCTGCACCGCTAACTTCGCCTTCGGGCTACATGACTCCAACCACGGAAATAACGAGAGTGTCACTCCCGCTAAACCCATTTTACCACAATCGGATAAAAACTCTTTTCTATTCATTATCTTATTACTCTATTTTCCTACTCTTAACCCCATCTGCGGTGCAGTATATCTCTGTGGCTTCATATCCCGCAAATTGAGATAGTATAGCACCTCGTTCCAATTTTGGAGCTGCATATAAAGCTGTGGATAGCACCTCAGCAACCAACGCAGAACGACCCTCGACCAATATCAATTCATCTTGAGCCACTTTCACTCCCGTATGAGGGTTTATGATATGATACTCACCATTAGGCGTTCGTCCCGACAGCGACATAGCGCTATTGCACAACCTCACCTCGCAGGCTTGTATTCCCTTGCAAAGTGGATTTTCGACACCAACGCCCCACCACTCACCATAAGGGTGACAGCCAATGGCAGCAATCGAGCTATTACCAAAATTCACAACACCTCGACCAATCCCCGCCTCAATCAAGAGGGTCTTTATCTGCTCTGCGGCAAATCCCTTAGCAAAGCCTCCCATATCTATCTGCACATCACCCGAGCAAAGTTGTACGGTATGCTGCGATGCATTCAGGAGATACGGTGCTAAACCCACAACGGAGGTCGGAGCTACCGAGAAATATCCTTTTGTACCTCGTCGAAAAACCTCACACACCTCCAATGCCATATATAGCTCATCATCAACACTCACAGCCTCTGCCGCAGCTTTGGTATTCACCACCGACAAAGGGCTTGTAATATCGAAACGATTAAAACGTCGTTCCATATCCCACACTCGTTGCTGCACCTCATGCGCCAGCCTTTCACCCTCAGCCTGAGTACAACCAACCATCAACACCTCTACCATGGTATGCATGGCAACAAACGAGCAGAGGGACGTCGGATAGAGTGGGTTCTTACAGCTATGATGATATTGCATCTATTTTGGACTATTTACGGAACGTATAATGCAATAACCACCATGCAATACGAGCCAATGCTATGAGGGCATAGATTACAAGCGACAACGACACAACATAACCCACCTGTGTAAAGATCTCATACCACGGTGTGGCAAATTTAATAATAGAGCACCAATTAACCACATTTGCAATAACAAAGCACACAAGCCACAGTTTGAGTTCTCGGCGCTTCATTTCGGCTGTAATAACACTATCCTTCATAACAAACGGAATTTTACAATTCTCGAATCTTCAAATTACGGAAATGCACCTCATCGAAGTGGTCCTGCAACAAGATATGTCCGCCATCGCCACCAGCAAAGTTCTTCACCTTAGCAAACTTACTATGCGACACCAAAGCCTGCCACATCTGACAACCCTTCTGATAAGAGAGTATCTTCACTCCATTGAGCCAATGCTCAACCTTGTCGCCCTGCACTACGATACGAGCTGTATTCCAACCATAATGGTCAGCATGCGTCCAACCGTCAGCCGGAATTATATCATACAGAGAACCTAAACGGCGATTACCATTGAAGCCCATCTTTGCATCAGGGTGGTTTTCATCGTCTAAGAGTTGGAATTCACAACCTATGCTACCATTCTCAGAGATGAAATATTTAATACCACTATTTGCGCCCTTAGTAATCTTGAAATCAATCGAAAGTTCGAAGTTGCGATACTTCTTTTCGGTGATAATATCACCTGCACCCGACTGAGGCTTAATAACCAACACGCCATCGGTTGGAGTCCAACCCTTTGTCATA
The DNA here is from genome assembly GCA_017424405.1 of Alistipes sp. Classification (GTDB taxonomy): domain Bacteria; phylum Bacteroidota; class Bacteroidia; order Bacteroidales; family Rikenellaceae; genus Alistipes. Next base: position 643 of record JAFPAD010000047.1, on the reverse strand, counting down.
TCGTTCTTAGGGTCGAGGCTCTTCCAGCCCTGCATATCCTTACCATTCCAAAGCAATTTCCAGCCCTGTTCTTCCTCACGCTTCGACAGATAATTTGCAACATGATTTACCTGAGGAATAGATGAAATCTCAGCCGACAGTTCACTGTCCAAATTCGTAGTTTTGATAAAAATATTGCGCCAACGTACGGTGCTACCAACCTTTGACTTATCGCCGCCAATGTCATGTACCTGCAAAGCTATAAAGCCTCGCACATCAACATCATCAATCATATCGGCAGTAGGCTCACCATTAATCCACACTCGGATATGGTTACCAACAGCCTCAACACGCATCTTATTCCACTCGCCCTTGCGATACGCTTTGTGGGCTTGTGGCTGATGGCATACCCAACCACGTCGCTCCTCGTCGTAGATTGAGCCCATATTTCCCGAAGGGTCAAGTTCGCATTGGTAGCCATACACCACACCATTGCGGTAGCTCTTATCAGAGTGGCTACGAATCTGCACACCTGAATTTACACACTCATCAATCTTGAACTCCAACTCGAGCACAAAATCACCATACTCGGCTTTTGTTGCGAGGAACGTATTAGGTTGTCCCAGTGTACCTACGCCAACAATAGCACCATCTTCAACTCTAT
>JAFPAD010000046.1 GCA_017424405.1 Alistipes sp. | reverse complement strand
TTGCGAGTAAGTGAGGGTAAAAAGCTAATTAAACTTGCTTTTTGCCGAGCGGGAGCAATTAAACACTGCCCTTGTGGTGGGGTAACGCTGCGTTTAAGCGAGGGCAAATGAAAATTTATTTTCTTTTGCGGAGTGTGGCGGCGAAAAGCCACCCTTGTGGAGGATTAAAATTCAAAATTATGGGCTGCCGCTTGTGGATAGTTGCAAAAAATGCGATGAAATCTCCCTCGCTGGGACTTGCTGGGGTGCCGATGGGCGAAATTGCACAAAATGAAAATTCTTTATACTTTTGCCGTCGATTTCAGAAAAGCAACTCAACGATGAAGAATATTCGCAATATATTGACCGCATTGCTGTTGATGGTGGCTGCCTCGGCGTCGGCTCAAGATAAAGTTCAGCCATATCTCACCACCGACCTTACCAACCTCTATCTGTGGCGAGGTCAGCGTCTTGCGGGTGTGAGTATTCAGCCTGTAATGGGTTTTAAGTGGAAGTGCTTTAACCTCTTTGCGTGGGGTAATGCGCAACTTACTCCTCCGGCGAATGAGAGCCCCGAAAAGTATGAGATTGATATATTCCTAAAGTGTCAGGTTACGTCGCGCCTTAATGTCGCGTTGAAAGATGTCTATACCAATACGCGCGGAGATGGATTTTTCTCCTACGGAAGGATAGGTCATGCATCGCATGGTGTGGAGGCTGTGCTGTTCTACGATTGGAAATACTTTACTACCGAATGGACTACCACCATCTTGGGACATGATGGCTTGAACAATAAGGGCGGTCGTTCGTATAGCTCTTACTTCCTTGCCAGCGTGCCATTTCGCATCTCACATGTTAATTTTGCAGCCATTGTGGGTGTGGTGCCCTACTACACTTCGCGCTACGATGATAACTCAAGCGGTTTTCATGTGAATATGCTCTCGTTGAAGGCGAGCTACGACATTCCGTTGTCGTCACGATATAAGTTGCCCGTCTATTCTCAGTTTATGGTAAACCCCAGCGCCGAGCAGGCGTATTTGCAGGTGGGTTGTAAATTTCTCCTGTTTTAGAGACATTATTGCAGCAATAAAATGATATAGGCTATTGATTTTTTCGATTTTGTTTTGTAATTTTGAATGATGTTTGCTGTTAAGCGATTAACACAGCATCGAAACCAGAACCACAAAACACCCTCACAATGGAAACTTCAACAGCACATTCAGTCAAGAGTATTGAAGCTCGCTTCGTTCGTAAGATTGAGCAATTTCGCAACGATGAAATACGACTTGTGATGCGTGATCGTGTGCCCAGCCACCAGGTGGCATGCGTGAATTGGGCGGAGTATCCCTATGCTCCGAAGGTGGAGTTTCGCATAGCTCACTCCGACGATGCCCTTGCCTTGATGTTTGAGGTCGAGGAGGAGCATCTGCGAGGTGTGGCACGTTGTAGTCATGAGAATGTGTGGGAGGATAGTTGCGTGGAGTTCTTTGTTGAGAATCCTGTGGGTGAGGGCTATTTTAATTTCGAGGTGAATTGTATCGGCACGATGCTTGCGGCTTTCCGTAAATCGCGTAGCGAGGCAACTCTTTTCAGTGAGGAGCAGATGGCTCAGATTCGTTGTTTTGGCTCTCTTCTACGAGCACCTATTGACTCACGCGGTGAGGGTCAGAAGTGGTGGATGGTGGAGGTGATTCCTTTCTCGTTGTTGGGACTAAATCAGACTCCTAAGTCGTTGCGCTGCAACTTCTATAAGTGTGGCGACAAGTGCGATAAACCTCACTTTTTGAGTTGGAGCCCGATTGATAAACCCGAGCCTAATTTCCATTGTCCCGAGTATTTTGGTGAGGTGGTGATGGCGTAAATAAAATTCAAAATTGAGATATGAACGACAAACTTTTCAATATAGCTCAGCAATTTGAGTTGGAGGGCACTATTTCATCAATCGAGCCTCTGGGTGAGGGCTTTATCAACGACACCTATGTTGTTACAACCGAAGGCGATGCCCCCAACTATATTCTTCAGCGTAAGAATCATGTGGTCTTTCCCGATGTGCCGGGCATGATGGATAATATCCTTGCCGTGACCGAGCATATAAAGGCGAAGGTTGCCGACCCTATGCGTGAGACGCTGACGGTGATTCCTGCCAAAGATGGTAAGTTGTATGTTGAGAGTGAGGGCAATTTCTGGGCAGTATGCCTCTTTATTCCCGACACTGTAACCTACGACCGTGCCGACAAGCCCGAGTTGGCTTATCAGGGAGGCGTGGGTATCGGTCGTTTTCAGGCTTTGTTGTCGGATTTCGACAAGCCGCTGAACGAGACAATCAAAGGGTTTCATAATATCCGTTGGCGCTTCGAGCAGTGGGACGCTACCATTGCCGCCGACCCCGCAGGCAGGGTGAAGGAACTCGCCGAGGAGATTGGCTGGGTGGAGAGCCGCCGCCGTGAGATGCTCGACTTCTGGTCGCTGGTTGAGGAGGGTGTAATCCCAACCCATGTAACTCATAACGACACCAAAATCAGCAATATACTCTTCGATAAACCTACGGGTAAGGTGTTGTGTGCCATCGACCTTGATACGGTTATGAGTTCTACTTCGCTTAACGATTTCGGTGACGCGATCCGTTCTTACACCAATACCGGTGCCGAAGATGATAAGTGCCTCGAGAATGTTGAGATGAGTCTTGATATGTTTCGAGCCTATGCCGAGGGTTACCTCTCGGAGCAGCGCGACACGATGAGTCAGAGCGAGCTTGAGTGGTTGGCGTTTGCGGGTCGATATATCACCTTCGAGCAGGTGTTGCGCTTCTTGATGGATTATATCGATGGCGATAAATACTACAAAATCGCATATCCCGACCATAACCTCGTGCGCACTCGTGCGCAATACAAACTCCTGCAAAGCATGGAACGTCAGTATCCCGAGATGCAGGCTATAATCCAAGAACTTGCCAAGTAACGCACTCGGAGCGTAATCGCAAAACAAGATAAATTAGGGGCTTCTAACAGAATGTTAGAGAGCCTCTTTTTTTGTAATCTTGCATTTTGAGGAAGAATTTTATTATCTTTGCAATAATATTCACTTTTGAGCCGTTTTAGTAGGTAAATTGACCCAAAAGTAAAAACAGAAAACAATAAAAGATAAAATATAGATTCTATGAGTGAATTAATTAACATTAAGGAACTTAATGAGCGCATCGAGCGCGAGAGCGTGTTTGTGGACACGTTGCGTCAGGAGTTGGGCAAGGTGATTGTTGGTCAGAGCCACTTGGTGGATACTCTGCTTATTGGTTTGCTCTCAAATGGTCACATCTTGTTGGAGGGTGTTCCTGGTTTGGCAAAGACATTGGCTATCACCACATTGGCAAAAGCTGTCGATGCCGACTTTAGCCGTATTCAGTTTACTCCCGACTTGCTCCCTGCCGACCTTATCGGTACGCTTATCTATTCACAGAAGAGCGAGGATTTCGTTGTGCGCAAGGGTCCTGTTTTTGCGAATTTCGTATTGGCAGATGAGATCAACCGTTCACCAGCTAAGGTGCAGTCGGCTCTGTTGGAGGCGATGCAGGAGAAGCAGGTGACAATCGGTGACGAGACATATAAGCTCCCCGAGCCATTCCTCGTGTTGGCTACGCAAAACCCTTTGGAGCAGGAGGGTACCTACCCGCTGCCTGAGGCGCAGGTCGATCGTTTCATGCTCAAGGCTAAGATTTCGTATCCTAAGAAGCAGGAGGAGCGCGAGATTGTACGCATGAACCTCTCGGGTGCAGGCATGCCACAGGTTGCTAAAGTTATTTCGCCTGAGGATATTGTGAAGGCTCGCAAGGTTGTTGAAGATGTATATATGGACGAGAAGATTGAAAAGTATATCATCGACATCATCTTCGCTACACGTGAGCCTGCGGAGTATAACCTCGAGAAGTTGCAGCCACTCATCGCCTATGGAAGCTCACCTCGTGCCAGCATCTCGCTTGCTAAGGCAGCACGTGCCTACGCATTTATCCGTCGTCGTGGTTATGTTATTCCTGAGGACGTGCGTGCTGTGTGCCACGATGTGTTGCGCCACCGTATCGGTTTGACCTACGAGGCTGAGGCTGAGAACATCACCACCGAGCAGATTATCACCGAGATTCTTAACAACGTAATCGTACCATAGTGCCATGCAGCAGAGCGAGAACGATATCCTTCGCCGAGTCCGCAAGATAGAGATTAAGACCCGAGGTCTGTCGAATGAAATCTTCGCAGGAAAGTATCACACTGCTTTCCGCGGACGCGGTATGTCGTTTTCCGAGGTGCGAGAGTATCGTGTGGGTGACGATGTGCGAGATATTGATTGGAATGTTACGGCACGTTCGTCTAAGCCTCACATCAAGATTTACGAGGAGGAGCGAGAGCTTACGATGATGCTCTTGGTTGATGTCAGTGGCTCACGCATATTCGGTACAACCGAACGCATGAAGCAGAATGTCATCACCGAGATAGCTGCCGTGCTTGCCTTCTCTGCCGCACAGAACAACGACAAGGTGGGTTGCATATTCTTCTCCGACAAGGTCGAGAAGTTCATTCCACCCAAGAAGGGTAAGAGTCATATCTTGATGATTATACGTGAGCTTATCGGCTTCAAGCCCGAATCCTCACGCACAGCCATTTCGGAGGCGGTGCGCTATCTGACCAACGTCAATAAGAAGCGTTGCACGACATTTATCCTCTCGGACTTCATGAACTCGCGTCGCGACAAGGCTGCGCTGGAGGACGCTCTGAAGATTGCAGGGTCGAAGCACGACCTTGTGGGTATCAGAGTGTGGGATAGACGTGAGGCTGAGTTGCCCGATGTGGGTATCATAGAGCTGGAGGACGCCGAGACAGGACGCAAGGAGTGGGTCGATACTTCATCACGACGTGTGCGTGAACACTATGCCCAAAGTTGGCAGCAGCGTGACCAAGAGGTGCAGGAGCTACTTAAGCGTAATCGTATCGACACAGCTGTGATTTCAACCGAGGGTGACTATGTTGCCGAACTTATTAAACTCTTTAAACAGAGATAATGAGAAATTCAAAATTTTATAATATAGCCTCACGATTGGGAGGTGTTATCTGCGCCTTGTGGGTGGTGATTTTCTTCGCTGCGCCCCTTTTCGCGCAAGAAGCTGCCGAGCCTACGGGCGTGAAATCTTCGGAACGAGTAATCCCTGCCAATGCACCTAAGGTACATGGCACGGTTGAGCCAGACTCAATTGGTATTGGCGACAGATTTCTCTACTCGATAGAGGTTGAGAAGGACTTGATGCAGGAGGTCTATTTCCCCGACTATAAGAATGGTGGTGTGGAGTACTACGAGTTGATTGAGGATTGTCCTATTGATACTCTCTCGCGTGAGGGGCGCAGACTGAAGCTCCGCAAGAGTTATTTGCTGGCTGCTTTTCAGGAGGGTATTCATAAGGTTTTGCCCGAGGTGATGTATCTCGACAAGAATATAGTCGATACCTTGCAGGGTAAGGATACTCTCAAATTGTTGGTCACAACCTTCCAGATAGACTCCACCTCGCATACAATCTTCGACATCAAGCCTCAGCGTACGCTGGATTTCAAGATGGGTGAGATTTCGGGATATATCACTTGGACGCTTATCGTGATTGCCATCTTGGTGGCTTTGTTCTTTATCGCCAAGCGTGTGTTGGCTCACTATGGCAAGAACTTCTCCGATATATTCAAGCCTGCGCCACCGCTGCCCCCTCATGAGATTGCATTGCGTGATTTGAGGCAGCTCCACAGCGAACGCCTATGGCAGGAGGGTAAGCATAAACTTTATTACTCGACATTGACCGATATCTTGCGAGCCTATATCGCTGGTCAGTGGGGTGTGGGAGCTTTGGAGATGACCTCCGACGAGATTATCGAGGCGATGCGAGGAGTGGATATTCCTCGTAAGCAGTCGATGGATTTGACCGAGATATTACGTGCTGCCGACCTTGTGAAGTTCGCTAAGGCTATGCCTGAGGCAGAGGAGAATGAGTCTGCTTATAGTGCTGCGTGGGAGTTCGTGAACCAAACCATGCCACAAGTGGAAGAGGTTGAGGACGAGGACGAGAAAAAATAGTGACGATGAAGAGATTTGTTTTACATATAATATTTTTGGTCGCATTCACTTCGCTTGCGATGTTTGCTCAGGCGCAGAACATGCCCGAGAGAGCATTGGTGCGTAAGGGTAACCGTTTGTTCAACAAGGAGCGATATGCTCATAGCTCAGATGCTTATCAGCAGGCGCTGAATCACGACTCCACCTCGTTTGAGGCGCGTTACAATCTCGGTAATGCCTTGATTCGTAGAGCAATGGCTGATACAACGGCATATAGCGATCCTGAGTCGCCACAGGCTAAGTTGAGCGCAGGATTTATCTCTCAGGCTGAGGGTTTGTTGCAGGCTGCCGCAGCCGATTCGCTGCGCACGGCTGATGAGAGAGCTGATGCGTATTACAATTTGGGTAATTCACAGTTCGTACAGCAGAAGTTACAAGATGCGTTGAAGAGCTATCGTCAGAGCCTTGTCTTGCGCCCCGATGATATGGAGGCGAAGTATAACTATGCGCTGACAAAGAAGTTGCTCGAACAGCAGCAGCAACAACAGCAGCAGCAGAACGACGACCAAAATCAAGACCAGAACCAGGATAATAATCAGAATCAAGACCAGAACCAGCAGGGTAACAATAACGAGCAGAATAACGACCAAAACGATAAGGAGCAAAATCAGGAACAGCAGGGTGGCGACAAGGAGCAGGAGCAACCTCAGCAGCCACAGGGTCAGAAGCCTCGTAGCGGCATGAGTGAGGAGCAGCAGCAACAGCTACTCAACGCTATTCAGGCGCAGGAGGATAAGACTCAGGAGAAGCTCGACGAGAAGAAGAAGGGTATCGTTATTCGAGGAAAGAAGAATTGGTAATAGGCTCTGAGCCTACTTTATGAGGATTTTGACGAGAAGATAAAATGAGATTTGCAAATCCATATCTGTTGTGGTTGTTGGTGCTGCTAGCACCAATGATTGCCTACTATATCTACCGCACATTGCGTGGCGGTGCCACCATTCGTATCTCGACCGTCGAGGGAGTGAAGAAGGCTCCTCGCACGTTGCGTTATTGGTTGCGACATCTGCCTTTTGCGTTGCGTGTGGCAGCTTTTGCGTTGCTTGTAGTGGCGTTGGCTCGCCCACAAGCCATTGAGGAACAAAGTCATACCAATGCCGAAGGTATCGACATCATGCTCTCGATAGACGTATCGGGCTCGATGCTGGCGCGTGACTTCCAGCCTGACCGCTTGGAGGCGGCAAAGGAGGTGGCGGCGGCGTTTATCTCGGACCGTGTTGGCGACCGCATCGGTGTGGCTGTCTTTGCGGGTGAGAGCTTTACGCAGAGCCCTCTGACCACCGATAAAAGCACGTTGCAGACTATGCTGGCTCGCATACGTAGCGGTGTCATCGAAGATGGTACAGCCATAGGAAATGGATTGGCTACGGCACTGAATCGTCTGCGTGAGAGCGAGGCAAAGAGTAAGGTTGTGATATTGCTCACCGATGGCGTGAATAATCGTGGTGAGATAGCTCCCTTGATGGCTGCCGACATTGCTGCCGATATGGGCATCAAGGTCTATACTATTGGTGTGGGTAAGCAGGGCAAGGCTCCCTATCCTGTGATAGACCACTTTGGTGAGATAAGCTACCAGATGATGGACGTCGAAATCGACGAGCAGACCCTCACCGAGATAGCCTCTCGCACGGGCGGAAAGTATTTTCGTGCCACCGACAAGGAGAAGCTGAAGGCGATATACGACGAGATTAATACTTTGGAGAAGAGCAAGGTCGAGATTACCGAGCTTACGCTCTACCATGAGGAGTTTTTACCGCTGTTGCTTATGGCGATAGCTCTGCTCGTGATGGAGTTTATCTTCTCGCATGTGATACTTAAAAGAATACCTTAACCGATGTTTAGATTCGCACATATAGAATTGTTATACCTGTTGGCGCTTGTGCCTTTGTTGGCTGTGGTCTTCGCACTCATGATGCGTCGTCGCCGTAAACTTATGGAGCGCTTTGGTAATATGGAACTCCTTAAGGAGTTGATACCCAACTATTCACGTGGCAGACTTCGCTTGAAGTTGTGGATATGGCTCACAGCATTTGCATGCTTGGTCATTGCAGCGGCACGCCCACAGTTGGGTTCAAAGCTCAGGGAGGAGAAGGCTAAGGGTATTGAGATGATGCTCGTTGTCGATGTGTCAAACTCAATGCTTGCCGAGGACTTCGAGCCCAATCGTTTAGAGCGCACCAAGTATGCTATAAATAAGCTCTTCGAGGGATTGCAGCAGGAGCGAGTGGGTATGGTAATCTTCGCTGGCGAGCCTAAGGTGCAGCTACCTATCACGTCGGATTACCGTATGGCACAAGCCTTCACAAAGCGTATCTCGCCCACGCTTATCGCCGAGCAAGGTACCGACATAGGTAAGGCGTTGCAGTTGGCATCTCTCTCATTTTCAAGCCAAAGCGGCAAGAGTCGAGTGATAGTGCTTATCACCGATGGCGAGAATCACGAGCAGGACGTAACCACCGTAGCTCAGATGGCTAAGGAGCAGGGAATACGCATCTACACCATCGGAATTGGTACGCCTGAGGGTGCTCCGATAGAGATTGGTGGTGAGTTCGTCAAAGATGAAAATGGCGACATGGTGGTGTCGAAGCTCGGTGAGCAGATGCTGGAGCAGATTGCTACTGCCACAGATGGCGCCTATGTGCGAGCAACAAAGCAGTCGATAGGATTGGAGGAGATTGTCAAGAGCATCAATCAGATGGAGAAGAGTGAACTCTCTACCGTGCGTTACGAGGAGTATAACGAGCAGTATCAATACTTTGTCGCTGTGGCACTTGCGCTGTTGCTGCTGGAGAGTTTTATCATGAGCCGTCGCAATCCAGCTTTGCGTCGTTTTAATATCTTCCGCGAGTAAAATCCGCAAAACGTAGTCTAAAATATCTCTCCTTGGCGGTGTTGTTAATATCGTTGAGGGGGAGCAGTATTGCCGTCTCGAAGGTGTTGCCAAACTCTTTGTTGCATACCGTGTCGAAGCTCTGCATGCTGCGACATAGTCGCATGTAGGCATGAATCATGGGAGGTAAATTCTCACCTCTTTGACGTAGGAGATTGAGCAGTAGAGCGTAATTTTCGTTGTAGCCACCTTGTGAAAAAGGGTTGTTCTCCTCGTCGATGGTGTGGGGGTTAAATGCCTTTAGAAGGGCTTGTTGCGCAGGGTGAAATCGCTTCAGAAAGAGTCTTAATAGACGGTAGGCGGTGGGCTCATAATGGGGATATACGGTAACCTTCCCGAAGAGGTAGCGCACACCCTCTATTTGCGAAATTGTCGATGCTAATCCCTGCCATAGGGCCGTCATGCCAAAAAGCGAGCTGCCCTCGTCATGTACCACAAACGACCGTCCCAACTCGACGGCATGGGGTAGATAATGACGTGAAAAATTGGGGCTGGGGGCGAAATATTTTAGTGTCGATATATGCTCTTTGTCGTCGGCTCCGCCAACGATGTAACGATAGCCGCCCACGATGCGGCGTTTGGCTGTGTCCCACGCTATCAGTTGGCGATAACCATTTCGAGCAAGGTCGTGACAATCAACGTCTAAACTCTCGCCTGTACCTCCCCCGGCTTGGCTGAATGCTTGCTCTCGTAGCCTGCCCACCTCCTCCATTAAATAGTATGATTCCCATGCTCTAAATGAGTACAGCGCCAGACTGCCACGTCGTGACAAGGAGATGGGTTTTAATCGTGAGATATGTCGGCTGATGTTGTTGTTCAAGTTTCTATAAAATTTTCAAGGTAAATAAGCAATATTTCTGCTAAAATAGCTACCTTTACAGCCAAATATACCTATGTTTATACAAATATGCCTTTAGACGCTACAACATACCATGTTCCTGTGCTGTTGGAGGAGTCAGTATCACTGATGAATATCACCCCCGACGGCATCTATTGCGACCTTACGTTCGGCGGTGGAGGACACTCACGTCACATTCTCTCGAAGCTCGGCGACAATGGTCGTCTGTATTCGTTTGACCAAGACCGTGACACGTTGAAAAATGCTCCGCAGGACGAGCGATTTAATTACGTTGAGAGCAACTTTCGCTTTCTTCGCGGTGCTCTGCGCTTGAGGGGTGTCGAGCAGGTCGATGCCATACTCGCCGACTTGGGTGTGTCGTCGCACCACTTCGATGCGGTGGAGCGAGGTTTCTCGTTTCGTGGCGAAGCCCCACTCGATATGCGCATGAACCAGCGTGGAGGACGTACCGCTGCCGATATAGTGAACAATTACTCGGCTGAGGAGTTGGGTCGCATCTTCAAGGAGTATGGCGAGCTGGATACCACGTGGAAGATTGCATCGTGCATCGTGCGTAGTCGAGAGCAGCAGCCAATCCTCACCACCGCACAACTCGTCGAGGCGGTGAAGCCTTGTACGCCCAAGCGTGATGAGTCGAAGTTCTTGACTAAGTTGTTTCAGGCATTGCGCATTGAGGTCAATGGTGAGATGGAGGCGTTGAAGATGGCGTTGGAGCAGGCTCTGAAGGTCTTGCGCCCAGGCGGTCGTTTGGTTGTTATCTCATACCACTCGCTTGAGGACCGTTTGGTGAAGAATTTTATGCGCAGTGGAAATTTTGAGGGTAAGATAAAGCAAGATTTCTTCGGACGCACCGAGACCCCATTCGAGGTTGTTACACGTAAGGCGATAGCCCCTTCAGCTCAAGAGATAGAGAGAAATCCTCGCTCACGCTCGGCTAAGATGCGTGCAGCGATAAAACTTTAATACCACATGACACACACTAACGATGAATTTAATCCTCTAAGCGAGGAGGAGTTGCGACAGAGGGAGGAAGATGCTCTGTTTCGTCGTCGTGTGCGTGACGAGGTGCGTCGCATACAGAGTGGCGAGGCACAGGAAGATATCGAGCGAGATATAGAAGAGGAGGAGATGCTCGAGGCGGAGCAGACCCGTAAGGAGGCTAAGAAGCGCTTGAAGCGCGCGCGTCTTTTTTACCAGCTCTTTTCGGGCAGCATACTCCAGCATAGCTCCGTAACAAAGCACTATGGTCACTTGATAGCCATAGCCGTAGCTTCGCTTGTGAGTATTATGGTTATGTTTGCAGCTCTTTATGCCGACATGAAGTATTCGCGCTTGGAGCGCGAGGTGCAGCTTATGCGCGAACGTTCCATTCGTCTTCGCGAGCAGTTGTATCAACGTACTACCCATGCGGCGGTAGTTGAGGAGTTGCAGAAACGAGGCATTAACCTTCAGGAGCCTCGTAAACGTCGAGAAAAAGTAGAAGATTAAATCAGAAACCATGGCAAGAAAACGCCCAGAGATAGATGTTAAAGCCGAGATGTACGACCGCGCCAAGTGGTTGTACGTTGTCTTTTTTGTTGCTGGGTTGGTTGTTACACTCCGCCTTATATGGGTTATATTCCTCAGTAACGAAATCTCGGTCAATGCCGAAAAACTCGAGCAACGTATCTTTGTGCACGACACAATCCAGCCGTTGCGAGGTTCAATCCTTGCGCGCGGAGGCGAGCCGTTGGCAACCTCAATACAGCGTTATCGCATCGACTTCGATATGGGTAGCGAGGGCTTCGATTCGTTGGAGCTATTCTCGTATCATGCCGACTCGCTTGCCGAGATGCTTAATCTCTTTTTCCGTGACCGTTCGCAGGCGGAGTATTACAAGGCTCTGATGAATGCTCGCAATAACTGCATAAAGATAACCCACGTGCGTGATTCGCTTGCCATGCGAGAAGGGTTGTTGGAGCGTTTGTGGGACGCTGTGACAAATGCCGAACTGCAAAAGATTCCTATCTACGACACGGTTCGTAACCATCGCCCTGTGAATATATTGCCTCGTGCGGTGGATTTCCATGAGTGGCAGACCCTAAAAACATTCCCGATATTGAATTGGAATATGGGTATGACCTATCGCCGTGAACCGGTCGATCAGCGAGTATATCCTTATGGTGAGATGGCACGTCGTACGATAGGCAGAATAACCGACAATGTTAGCAAGGAGGATATGGCTAACAAGCGCGGTCAATATGGACTTGAGAATATTTATAGCCAGGAACTAACGGGAACTGTGGGTATCCAGTTGCGACAACGCATTGCTCCGGGATTCTCTACGCTCGTGCACCGAGGCGATAGCATTGATGCCGAAGATGGTTTAGATGTGGTTACAACGCTTGATGTCGATTTGCAACACTTTGCCGATGCGGCGTTGCGTCGTCAGCTCACTGCCGAGCGAGCGATTTGGGGTACTGCCATTGTCATGGACGTTGAGACGGGTGATATTTTGGCTCTTGCCAACCTCGGCGAGACTGCCGAGCAGAGTGGCGTCTACTACGAAAAGGATAACTACGCCTTCAATCGACGCATAGAGCCGGGCTCAACCTTTAAATTAGCGTCGCTGCTCGCCTTGACCGAGGATTGTAAACTCCCCATCACCCAATGTTATGATGCCAACGAAGGTCGTCCAACCTATATCGGACACCAAACGGCTAAGGTGCAAGATGACCACGACTGCGGTGGTGTGATTGACATGAAGACCGCCACGGCACAATCCTCGAACGTCTATTTTGCTCGTGCTATCTACGAAAACTATAATTCCGATAGGGAGCGTTATGTGAAATTCCTACGTGAGAAATTGCATTTGGGAGAAGATGTGGGATTCACCAACATGGAGGAGAAGACGCCGTTAATACGCAACCCCAAAGATAAGAATCAGTGGAATGCCTCGACCTTACCAAACATGGGATATGGCTATGCTATCGACCTTCCGCCGATACGTATGGCGGTGTTGTATAATGCCGTGGCGAATGGCGGTAAGATGGTTGCACCGCGTTTGGTCAAGGAGTTGCGTCGAGGTGATAAGGTGGTGCAGGACTTCCCTGTGAAGGTTATGGATAAGCAGATATGCTCGCCCGAAGCTCTGAAGATTGTGCATGAGTGTTTGGTTGAGACAGCCCGCACGGGTACTACGAAGAGCTTCTTTAAAGATAGCACCGTGTTCCGTGTTGCGTCAAAGACGGGTACGGCAAAGGTGGCACAGCGTGGTGATGGTGGCGGAGCGCGTTATTCCGACGGTTACTATATGGGTACTGTGGCGGCGTACTTCCCTGCCGATAAACCTAAGTACACTATCCTCACGTCGATATTCACAAATCGTAAGACACGCCGCAGCTACTATGGTGCTACGTTGGCAGGTCCTGTCGTGAGGGACATCACCAACTACATCTATTACCGTGACGAGGAGTGGCATCAGCAGGTGCAGGAGTCGCAGAAGAGAAACTACCCCCACCATGTGAAGGGTGGTAATATAGCAAATGTTAGGCGTGTTGCCGATAAGTTCTCGCCTCGAGTGTCGTTCAATAGTCGTGAGGGCTGGGGCGAGGCTCGCACCGATACGTTGCTGAATGTAAACATAAAGAGTTTTGATAATACAGCCGTCATGCCAAATGTTGTAGGTATGGGCTTGAAAGATGCTCTCTATATCCTTGAGAGTAGAGGGTTGAAGGTGAATTTTTCGGGTAGTGGTACCGTGCGTTCGCAGAGCATACGTGCTGGCGAGCCTATCGCTTCGGCGAAGAGTGTGACCATTACGTTGAGATAAAACGATTAGGTAGATATGAAGAAGCTAAGTGAGTTACTTGCCTCCACTGCTGTGACGCAATTTGTGACAGCATCTGACCCGGAGATTGGGGCGTTGCAATACGATTCACGCAAGGTTGAGTCGGGTGATTGTTTCTTTGCGGTGCGTGGCACACAGAGCGATGGACACGACTATATCTCGGCAGCCATTGAGTCTGGTGCCAAGGCTGTGATATGCGAGCAGTTGCCCGAGCAGTTGAATGGCGAGGTGAGCTATGTGGTTGTTGAGGATAGCAATGCCGTAATGGCAGATATGGCTGCGGCGTTCTACGACTATCCGTCGGAGGAGTTGAAGCTGGTGGGAGTCACCGGTACTAACGGCAAGACTACGGTGGCGACGTTGCTCTACGACCTGTTTACTATGATGGGACATAGCGTGGGCTTAATATCGACGGTTGTTTATCGTGTGGGTGAGAGGGAGATCTCCTCGACACATACTACCCCCGACGCTATACGTCTTAATGCCATGTTGCGCGAGATGGTAGATGCGGGTTGCGACTACTGCTTTATGGAGGTGTCGTCGCACTCGGTTGTACAGGATAGAATACGAGGTCTGCGCTTCGAGGGAGGTATATTTACAAACCTCACTCACGACCACTTGGATTATCACGGTACTTTTGCCGAGTATATAAAAGCGAAACGTCTTTTCTTCGACGCGCTGCCTAAGAAATCGTTTGCACTGACCAATATCGACGACCGCAATGGCGAGGTGATGGTGCAGAACACGGTGGCGAAGGTGAGCCGTTACTCGTTGCGTTCGATGGCAGATTTCCGTTGTAAGGTGCTGGAGATGCTCTTCGATGGTATGCTGCTCGATGTGTGCGATAGAGAGGTGTGGGTGCAGTTGTTAGGTCGCTTCAATGCCTACAATCTGCTGGCGGTGTATGGCGCAGCCACCCTGTTGGGTAAGTCGAGCGATGAGGTGTTGCAGGCGATGAGTGCCCTGCGCAAGGTGAATGGTCGTTTCGAGCCTTTGCGTTCAGGAAATGGTATTACCGCTATTGTCGATTATGCTCATACGCCCGATGCGTTGGAGAATGTTATAGCTACCATCAACGATATACGCCGCCAGGGTCAGAAGCTCATTGTGGTGTGTGGTTGTGGTGGCGATAGAGACTCTACAAAGCGACCCGAGATGGGACGTATAGCCTCGCGTGAGGCTGATATTGCCATCTTCACCTCGGATAACCCTCGCACCGAGAACCCAGAAACCATACTTGATCAGATGGAGGAGGGTAAGGTTGCGGGTTCGCGTACGCTACGCATAAGCGACCGCGCGCAAGCCATCAATACGGCAGTGATGTTGGCTCAGACGGGTGACATAATACTCGTTGCGGGTAAGGGTCACGAGACCTATCAGATTATCGGCACCGAACGCCGACATTTCGATGATAGGGAGGCTTTGCAGAGCGCCTTTGAGAGTAATAAATAGAAATTAACATTCAAACTTAATAATATGTTTTATTCACTTTTTCGTCTGTTAGATGAGCGTTTCGACCTGCCGGGAGCGGGTATGTTTCAGTATATTTCGTTTCGTTCGGCGGTGGCAATCATCATTGCGCTGCTGATAACCATCTTCTTTGGACGCACCATTATACGCTATTTGCAGCGTCACCAGATAGGCGAGGAGATTCGTGATTTGGGTCTTGAGGGTCAGCTCTCAAAGAAGGGTACGCCTACGATGGGTGGACTCATCATATTGATGGCGGTGCTGGTGCCTATTTTGTTGGTGGGTAAGCTCGACAATGTATATATTCTGTTGATGATAATCTCAACATTGTGGCTTGGTTGCATCGGCTTTTTGGACGACTACATCAAGACGTTTCGCCACAATAAAGATGGCTTGAAGGGTAGGTTTAAGATTGTAGGTCAGGTAGGCTTGGGCGTTATCGTGGGTGTTGTGATGTGCTTCTCGCAGGAGGTGGTCATTCGTGAAAAGGTGGCAACTCCTACCCAAACCGTATATCAGGACGCCGAGGGTCAGACCATCGTCACTCATACTCAGCGTACGGTGATGAGTCCAACACCTCAAAAGACCACCAAGACCACAATCCCATTCATCAAGGATAACGAGTTCGACTATGGCTGGTTGGTGGGCGGCGTGGATATTCTCACATGGCTGCTCTATATTGGTGTGGCGATATTGGTTGTGACGGCGGTGTCGAACGGAGCCAACCTCACCGATGGCTTGGACGGTCTGCTATCGATGGTGTCGGTGCCGATAATCATCACGCTGGGTGTGCTGGCGTATCTGTCGGGACACATCATCTATGCCGACTACCTGAACATAATGTACATACCCGAGAGTGCCGAGCTGGTGGTGTTTGCGGCAGCTATGGTGGGTGCGCTGATGGGATTCTTGTGGTATAACTCATTCCCGGCGCAGATATTTATGGGCGACACAGGCTCACTCTCTATCGGCGGTATCATAGCTGTCTTTGCCCTTTGCATACGCAAGGAGTTACTCTTGCCTTTGATGTGCGGATTGTTCTTGGCGGAGGCTCTGTCGGTGATGGTGCAAGTGGGTTATTTCAAATACACAAAGCGTAAATATGGCGAGGGTAAGCGCATCTTGTTGATGTCGCCTCTGCATCACCACTACCAGAAGAAGGGTCTTTTCGAGACCAAGATTGTGATGCGATTCTTTATCGTTTCGCTTTTGTTGTGCGCCTTCACGCTTGTAACACTTAAGATGCGATAAAAAAATGGTAGATTCCCATCGCCTTGCGTTGGTCAAGTCGGGGAATGACGTGTAAAAATAGAATTTTATATGAAAAAGATAGTAGTTTTGGGTGGCGGCATCAGCGGCTATGGCTCGGCGGTGCTGGCAAAGAAAAAGGGCTTCGATGTATTCCTTTCCGATGCGGGTAAGGTAGCCCAGAGGTATGCTCAGATCCTCGATGAGTGGGGTGTGGAGTGGGAGCAGGGCTCTCATTCTATGGAGCGTATCCTTGCAGCCGACGAGGTCATTAAGTCGCCCGGAATTCCCGAGAAGGCGGCAGTGGTGCAGGCTCTGCGTGAGCAGGGAACACCCATCATCTCGGAGATGGAGTTTGCTGCGCGCTACATGGGTAAGGCTCGCACCATCTGCATCACGGGGTCGAATGGTAAGACTACCACAACATCGCTCATCTATAAGATTATGCGCGATGCGGGTATGAATGTGGCTTTGGGCGGAAACATAGGCGAGAGCTTTGCCTATCAGGTGGCAACCGAGCAGTTCGATTGGTATGTGTTGGAGCTCAGTTCGTTCCAACTCGATGGCATGTATGATTTTCGTGCCGATGTGGCGGTGCTGATGAATATCACCCCCGACCATCTCGACCGCTATGGTTATTGCTTCCAGAACTATGTCGATTCCAAGATGCGCATTGTGCAGAATCAGCACTCGCTCAATTACTTTGTCTATTCGGCCGACGACGAAGTCATAGCTGCGGAGATTGCCAGCGGTAAGTATGAGTTGCGTATGCGTCAGCTGCCATTTGCAGCTAAGGCGGCGGTGGCGAGTGGCGCTGGAGATGGTTTCTTCGATGGCGAAGAGTTCACGGCTACGGTGGGTAAGCGCAGTGTTACAATCGAGGCTAAGAAGATGCAGATTGCAGGTCTGCATAACGCCTACAACGCTATGGCGGCGGCTTTGGCAACGTTGGCGGCGGGAGTTAGCGAGGAGCAGGTGCTAAAGTCTATCTATGACTTCTGTCCTGTGGAGCATCGTCTGGAGCCTGTGGGCGAGCGAGATGGTGTGAAGTGGATTAACGACTCGAAGGCTACCAATGTTGATTCGGTGTGGTATGCTTTGGAGAGCATGACCCGTCCAACGGTGTGGATTGCTGGTGGAACCGACAAGGGTAACGACTATGCTCCACTGAAGGAGTTTGCCAGCAAGAAGGTTAAGTGCTTGGTGTGCATGGGATTGGATAATGAGAAGTTGGTGCGTGAGTTTTCGGGTATAGTGCCACAGGTGGTGAGCTGTTCTTCGCTCGACGAGGCGATGGAGGCGGCACGCGACGTGGCTCAGGAGGGCGATGTTGTGTTGCTCTCGCCAGCATGTGCGAGCTTCGATTTGTTCAAGAATTATGAGCAGCGAGGAGAACTCTTCAAGCAGTGGGTAAAGGATAATATTCTGAAGTAAACAATGGCTCAGCAGCAAGATATAAACTACGACGACTACGTCAAGCGACACAACGTTGAGGAGTCGGCTCCGGTCGATGATGTGGCGGTGCGTCCCGACCTTATGCCTCATGAGAGCGGATTTGTGGAGGGTGTGAAGCGCTTGTTCGGAGGTGATAAGGTGTTGTGGGTGATTATCATTGCTTTGATGGTAATCTCGCTCTTGGTGGTATATTCATCTACCGCCAAGATGGCTTATATGCCCACCTCGGGCTCTTCAACAACGGCATTTTTGCGTAAGCAGCTTATTATGCTTGCAGGCTGTGTGGGTATAATATTTCTTGTCCACAGGGTGAATTGTGATAAATTCCGCAAGTGGGCAAAACCTGTGTTTTGGATAGCCATCGGCTTGACTATGGCGGCACATTTGCCGTTTATAGGTGTCAAGACCAACGATGCTGCTCGTTGGATAAATATCTTCGGCTTTAAGTTTCAACCTTCCGAGATGCTCAAGGTGGGTACGATAATGTATTTGGCGAGGGTGCTTGCCGATAAGCAGTCTGTTATACGTAATCTGCGTATCGTGCCAAGCCTGAAGTTCTGGAAGTGGCATGAGCCTAAACAGCGGCGCATAATACGTGACGGCGCTCGCTATTTATTCTTCCCTATCGTCTTGAGTTGTGCGGTTATTATCCCTGCACACACATCGTCGGGATTGTTGGTTGGTATATTGTCGCTTGTTATGTTGTATATCGGGCGAGTTAAGTGGAGTGACCTATTCCGTATCGTGGGGTGGGCTGCGGTAGGCTTTGCCCTGCTGATGTTGCTCGGCTTGGGTCGTAGCGACACGGCTGAAGGTCGTTTCTTAACTTGGTGGAAACTGTGGACGGAGGATCGTACCGAAGTCATGGCAAAGGATTTGACCGATACCGAGCGTTCGATGATAGCCATACATAACGGCGGTGTAATGGGACGTGGTGCAGGTCAAAGTGCCGTGCGTGTGGAGATGACCCACCCCGAGAGCGATTATGCCTTTGCCTTCTTTGTCGAGGAGTATGGTTTTGTGCTTTCGATGATACTCATAGCTCTGTATGTGTGGATATTCTTCAGAGCTATCGAAATATTTGATAAATGTCCCAAAAAGTTCCCGTCGATGTTGTCGTTGGGCTTGGCGATGATGATAACCAGTCAAGCGTTGCTGCACATCATGGTTACGGTGAATATCTCACCCGAAACGGGACAAACCTTGCCGATGATTTCACGAGGAGGCTCTTCGCTGCTCTTTACGGCTCTGAGTTTGGGTATGATACTCAGTGTGAGCCGTCAAACCGAGGAGGGCTCTCATAGTGACGAGGCGTAAAATGATGGATTATGAGTGAAGTAAGATTGGATAAATATCTTTGGGCTGTGCGTGTGTTCAAGACGCGTTCCGATGCTGCTGATGCCATACGCAATAATCGTGTGTTGGTCAATAATGCCTATGCCAAGCCTTCGCGCGAGGTGAAGCAGGGTGACGTGATAGCCGTTAAGCGTATGCCCGTAACGTATCAGTACAAAGTGCTTGCGTTGGTGTCGAGCCGTCAGGGCGCGAAGAATGTGCCACAGTACTGCTTGAACATCACTCCTCAGGAGGAGCTCGACAAACTTACGGTGCCTCGCGAGACTGTTTTTGTCTTCCGTGAACGAGGTACGGGTCGTCCAACGAAGAAGGAACGTCGTGAGATTGATGCTTTGATGGACGGTTTCTATTACGATGATGAGTTTGATGACGAGTAGTTTATTGGACAATTTTTTGTTCTTTTGTATAAATTTTGTTATATTTGCACGGCAAAGGGTCTTATCGTAAGAGTAAGGTGCCATGTGTAAAACTAGTTAGGGGACTTTATGGATGATGGTTACTACTCCAACAATTGCGGCTGTGTCGTACTTAAATACGATACCATTCATCTATGGTATAAAGCACGAAGGAAATCTTCGCGCTAATCTTTTGTTGTCTCCACCCGCAGGGTGCTACCAAAACTATGTGGCGGGAAATGCCGATATTGCGCTCATGCCGTCGGCTATGGTGCCCACACTCAAATCAACCAACATTATTACCGATTATTGTATAGGCTCGCATGGCAAGGTGCGTACTGTTGTGCTGTTGTCGAATGTGCCTATTCATCAGGTGAAGCGTGTGTTCTTAGATGCTCATTCGCGCACGTCGGTGCAGCTTTTGGGCTACTTGGCGGCGCATCATTGGCATATCCAACCCGAGTGGTACGAATTATCAGATTATACACAGGTGGCTTTCGCTGAGGCTACCGATGCATTCCTGCTCATTGGCGATAAGGTCTTTGACCACGAGGAGTTGTTCAACTACAATTACGACCTCTCGGAGGAGTGGAATAAAGCTACGGGTATGCCGTTTGCCTTTGCTGTGTGGGTAGCACGTAAGGGTACTTCGTATGAGCATATTGATGCCTTGCAGCAGGCTCTTACATTTGGTGTGGAGTCTATTTGGGAGGCTGTGGTTGAGGCTGGCTTCGACCAGAAGCATTATAACGCTTATGAGTATCTGACTCAAAATATAGATTTTGTATTCAATGCCGAGAAGCACTCGGCGCTGCAAAAGTTCTGGAACGCAGGCTTGAAGGTCGAGCCGCGATCCAATCCCGGCTGAAGAGGGTAGCCGCCCCACGAGGCGACTGCTATAAGAGCGACGTGTTGCTCGTCGGAGAACTTCAACTGAGTGGAACATAGTAAAACATTGCAGTCATGCTTACAATCTATCTCAAGCAATACAATAAAATCATACGAAACGCCGAGCCCGAGTTGTTGGAAAATTTGGGCTACGATGATATTTTGTGGATTGACCTCCTCTCGCCCTCAATCAAGGAGCAAAAGGCTGTCGAGAGCTTTATGGAGGAGAGCCTCCAGACCCGTCAGCAGGTCGAGGAGATTGAGTCTACATCAAAGTACTCGGAGAACGAGAACTCGATAATCTCAAATACCAACTTCTTCGTGCCCCATGGAGAGTCGTTCTCGGTGGAGCCTGTGTCGTTCATTCTCTCGAATGAGGGTGTGCTGGTGTCTATGCGTAGCACCGAGTCACGCACGTTCCGTGAGGCGGAGAAACGTCTTCAGATGAACTATCGAGGCTATTCGACGGGTTATCACATCTTCATCTCGTTGCTCGAGGTGCGCATCGACTTCGATGCCGACCTCGTGGAGTTCGTAGCGAAGCAGGTTGCGGCGCTCAGTAAGGATATCAACACCGAAGATACCATCGATAAGACCGTAATCCACCGCATCAACGCCTTGCAGGAGAATACGATGGTCTTGCGCGAGAATATCTTTGACCGTCAGCGTATCCTCTCGAGCATCTTGCGCTCGGAGCGCTTCCCCAACGATATCTATCCACGCTTGCAGTTGATGATTAAGGACGTGAACTCGCTTATCAACCATGCCGACTTCTCGTTCCAGCGTCTGGACTATATTCAGGATTCGGCTTTGGGCTTGATTAATATCGAGCAGAACGAGATTGTTAAAATCTTCTCGGTGGCAGCGGTAATCTTCCTG
This sequence comes from Alistipes sp., assembly GCA_017424405.1. Classification (GTDB taxonomy): domain Bacteria; phylum Bacteroidota; class Bacteroidia; order Bacteroidales; family Rikenellaceae; genus Alistipes. The sequence goes on along the minus strand of JAFPAD010000046.1, from coordinate 14,215 downwards.
CCCGCAACACTCATCGCGAGTATCTACGGTATGAACTTCCACGTCATGCCAGAGTTGGATTGGGTGTGGGAGATTGGAGGCTACACCATTCCGCTGGGTTACATCTTCGCCATCTTCATGATGATTGCCGCCTCGGGCGTTACGATATGGTATTTCCGATATAAGAAGTGGTTGTAGCGATAATATATAATAAGTATTAAAACGGTCCGTAATTAAATTTGGGGATATAATAAGAGCCAACGTATCATAATACGTTGGCTCTATTTTTTTTTGCGGATTTTTTTTGTTTAGAACTTAATCATTAATAGTTTATCACCTCCCGATTTGTTTTTACCACATTCGATTTGAGCGTCCTTATTTAGCATATCAAAAAATTTAGAACTCTCGTTTGCGAAAAGGTTCTTTGTGTATGGGTCGCTATTTTCATACTTTATAACTGTTCCGCTCCATGGGGTACAACCATGATTATCTTTCACGTTTTTACTGTGTGATTGAGAGATTATATCTTCACATTTTTTTACAACCTCTTTGTCTGAACTAATCGATTTTAATATATCAATCAGTTCATTTGTAAGGTCTGCAGGTTTCAGCAACAGAGCGTCTATATAATAATCTTTAACATCTTTTGTGAGGTTAGTGTCTTTTAATTGGTAGGCTGCTATAGATAATTCTGTGTTGTAATTGCGCAGTTTTAATAAAAGAGAGTTTATTTTATTGTACTTTGTGTCATTTTTTACATACAATTCTGGATGAATATTGTCTATTGGAACTTGTGCCTTGATAAGATGAAGTTCCGATGGATATATGGTATATTTATCGTTAGATGTGGTTGGTGGTGTTTTCTTAATTCTTAAATCGCTCCTTGTGGCAGCATCATTCATACGATTTACGATAGCCCACATTACAACCATATTTCTATATAGGTGGCGTACTAAATCATATAGTACTTGTTCTTGAGCTTTATAGCTTAGCATACTAGTATTATCTGCAACTTTTTCTTGCGAATACAGTGTGAGTGCGCTTACGCCTAAGGCTATTATTGAACATAAGATAGTAACCCAATTGTAGGTGCCTGTTGGTGTATTGTCTGCTACTACGACAGTCTGAGTTGGCTGCGATTCCTGCGTAGGACACTCTTTGTCAAATACAGTATGACTTATTAAGGCAATTAATAAAATCAATGCCCCTGCGACAATACTGCATATTATCGTTTTTAAAATGATTTTCATGGCTTCGATTATTTCAGTGGGTTGGGTCTGTTTACAGATTCTTTATCATCTTCTGTGCTATCTCACGGTAGTAGCGCTCCACGTCGGGGTCGATGCCTGCTGAAGGAGTGCCGTTCTCGCCACCCTCCATAATCGACTGCACGATAGGAATCTCGCCGAGGAATGGCACGCCCACCTCTTCAGCATAGGCTTTTGCACCGCCCTTGCCGAAGATGTAGTACTTATTCTCAGGCAGTTCCTTAGGTGTGAACCACGCCATATTCTCCACAATACCCAGCACAGGCACATTTACCTGCTCGTGGCGGAACATCTCCACGCCACGCACTACATCGGCTACGGCAATCTGCTGCGGTGTCGATACAATCACTGCGCCGTCGAGCTTAATCTCGGAAATCATCGTCAGGTGAATATCTCCCGTGCCCGGAGGCATGTCAATCAACAGAAAATCCAATCCGCCCCACATGGTCTGGTGTAGAAGCTGCTTCAAGGCGCTTGTCGCCATTGCTCCACGCCACATCAGAGCGTCGTTGGGCTGAATGAAGAATCCGATAGACATCAACTCGATATCCATACTCTGGGCTGGCACGATGTAGTCCCGACCATCTTCCTGCACGGCATCGGGTAGATAACCCTCTCTGCCAAACATCTTGGGCTGTGAAGGACCATAGATATCGGCATCGAGCACGCCCACCCTAAAGCCCATGTTACGCAATGTGAGGGCGAGGTTTGCCGTTACGGTAGATTTACCCACGCCACCCTTGCCTGAGGCGATGGCTATGATTTTGCCTACCTTCGTAGTGGTACTCTCGCGCTTGGGCTGTGGGGCACGAGGTGTACCCTCCTTAATCACTACGGTGATATTCTCTGCCGCCTCGGGGAACTGCTCCTTTAGAATTTGCTCCACCAGCGACTTGATGCGCACAGCAAATGGGTCACGGCTTTTGGGGAAGCAGAGCACGACGGTGATTTTATCCTCGCGTGCCGTCACCTGCTCCACGATGCCGCTATCGACAATATTTTGCTCGGTCTCGGGATGAATGATACCCCTGAGAAGCTCTTTTACTTTATCTTGCATGGTTTTGTTTGTAAAACTCAAAATCCAATTTTGAATTTTGAATTATGCATTTTGAATTTTAAAATGTTGCCTCCATTACCACGGGGTAGTGGTCGGAGATGTAAGGTGCGCCATAGTTCTTGTCGCACAACACCTTGAACGTGTGAGCCTCTGCACCACGGAAGAAGATGTGGTCGATAACGCAATTAGGGTTGGCAGTGTTGGCTGCGTTCCAGCCGTTATATGTTCCACGGTGGTCGGTCACGGGAGCCTCCTCGCGAGCATCCTTCATGTCAGCCTTCAATGGCTCGAAGATAGGGTCTGTTGTGAGGGCGTTGAAGTCTGCCGTAACAAAAGCAGTCATGCCCTGAGGCACAATCTCCTCGGCACGGTGCACGATAAGCGCTAAGCCTTCACGCTGTGCCTCCTTGCCCACGTGGTCGAGGTGGGTGTTGAGGTATGCGAACTCAGTGCCGGTCTTCTTCATCTTGAGCTTTGTCCAAGTGCAGGTGCGCTTGCACGCAGCGTCCCAACCCTTTGATGGGGTGTCGGGAGTCTCCGAGAGCCAGAAGGTGCCGCCATCTAAAAGTTCAACCTCCTCCTTGAGGTAGAAGATAGCCATGTGCTCGCCTGATGCTACACCGTCCTCACGACCTACGCCGATGTAACCATATTGTGGTAGGTTCTCCACCAAGTACTGCATCTGGTCGGGGTTTGCCTCCTGCAAGCCAAAGATGGTTGGCTTTTCGTCGTTAATCATGTTCAGCGAAGCGTGCTTACGCTTGTCCCAATGGTTTTCGCCATCGCCGCCACTGCAACGCACGTTGTAGGAGATTACCTTGATAGAGTTTGTCTGCTCCTTGCTACAAGATATAGCTGCCAGCGCAACGGCTAAAACAACTACAAAACGGAAAAACTTTTTCATAACTATCTATATTTGTTGCTAATCAATGTCAGGAACTCCTCGCGTGTACGTGTATCCTTGAGGAAGATGCCCGTAAATGCCGATGTGGTGGTTGCCGAACCGAGCTTCTCCACACCACGCATCTGCATGCACATGTGGCTCGCCTCAATCACAACGGCAACACCGATTGGGTCTAAGGCTTGTTGGATACAGTCGCGAATCTGCACCGTAAGGCGCTCCTGCACCTGCAAGCGGCGTGCGAAACACTCCACCACGCGTGCAATTTTTGAAAGTCCTGTGATGCGACCATTTGGAATGTAAGCCACGTGAGCCTTGCCCACAAATGGCATCATGTGGTGCTCGCACATCGAGAAAAGCTCGATATCCTTCACCAGCACCATCTGCTGATACTCCTCCTTGAAGATAGCAGAGTTGATAATCTCGATAGGGTCCTGAGTGTAGCCCTTGGTCACGAACGACATGGCTTTTGCCACTCGCTCGGGTGTCTTGATAAGTCCCTCACGCTCGGGGTCTTCGCCCAGCAAAGAGAGTATCTCACGATAGTGATATGCTAATTTTTCAATGCGCTCAGCGTCGTAACGCTCTTCGCGTGTATAATTTACCTCCATAAACATTAAATAATATAGTGCAAAGATAGGCATTTAATTCAAAAATATGAATTAATTATCGTATATTTGCCCTTTAGAATGTTGATAGTGTAAATACGACAAAAATATAAAACTAAATAACAATGGAATATAATTTTAAACAAATCGAAGAAAAGTGGCATAATCTCTGGAATGCTCGCAAGACTTATCGCGTAGAGGTTGATTCTTCACGTCCAAAGTATTACGTATTGGATATGTTCCCCTATCCATCGGGAGCGGGTTTGCACGTAGGTCACCCTCTGGGTTACATCGCATCGGATATCTATTCTCGCTACAAGCGTTTGTGTGGTTTCAATGTGTTGCACCCAATGGGTTACGATGCCTTTGGTTTGCCAGCAGAGCAGTATGCTATTCAGACAGGTCAGCACCCTGCCGTTACAACCGAGCAGAATGTAAACCGCTACCGTGAGCAGATGGACAAGATTGGCTTCTGCTACGATTGGGATCGTGAGGTGCGTACATGCGACCCTGAGTATTACAAATGGACTCAGTGGGCGTTCCTCAAGATGTACGACCACTACTACTGCAACAAGGCGCAGAAGGCTGTGGCAATCGAGGAGCTTAAGAAGCAGTTTGCAACTGTCGGCACCGAGGGGTTGGACGCTGCTTGCACAACTCCTATGGCGTTCACTGCCGAGGAGTGGAACTCATGGGACGAGCCTAAGCAGGAGCAGGTGTTGCAGAACTATCGCTTGGCATATCGCGCCGACACTATGGTGAACTGGTGCGCGCAGCTCGGTACAGTGTTGGCTAACGACGAGGTTAAGGACGGCTTGTCGGTTCGAGGTGGCTTCCCTGTTGAGCAGAAGCGAATGAAGCAGTGGTCATTGCGTGTTACAGCCTATGCGCAGCGTATGCTCGATGGCTTGGAGAGCCTTGAGTGGAGCGACTCGTTGAAGGAGATTCAGCGTAACTGGATTGGTCGCTCGGTGGGTGCACAGGTATTCTTCGATGTAAAGGATTCGGAGCGTAAGTTGGAGATTTTCACCACTCGCCCAGACACTATCTTCGGTGTTACATTCATGGTTATTGCCCCTGAGCATGAGTGGGTCGAGGAGCTCACAACCGCAGAGAACAAGGCTGCTGTGGAGGAGTATATCGAGCAGACAAAAAAGCGCTCGGAGCGTGAGCGTATCGCTGAGACACGCCGTGTGAGCGGTGTCGCAACGGGTTCTTACGCAATCAACCCATTCACAGGCAAGGCTATTCCAATCTATATCTCTGACTATGTATTGGCGGGCTACGGTACAGGTGCCATCATGGCAGTGCCAGCGCACGACTCACGTGACTACGCCTTTGCACGTCACTTCGGTCTGGATATCATTCCTGTAGTTGAGGGTGGTAACCTCGAGGTTGAGTCGTACGATGCAAAGGAGGGCAAGATGATTAATTCGGACTTCATAACCGGCATGGACGTTAAGGAGGCTATCCCAGCTATGTTCGAGGAGGTTGAGAAGCGTGGTTTGGGTAAGAGACTCATCAACTACCGTTTGCGCGACGCTATCTTCTCACGTCAGCGTTATTGGGGTGAGCCATTCCCAGTATATTACAAGGGCGAGACTTCATACCCATTGCCAGAGGATAAGCTCCCATTGGAGTTGCCACCAATCGAGAACTTTGGTCCAACCGAGCAGGGCGAGCCACCATTGGCACGCGTAGAGGATTGGACATTCGACGGTTGCCCATTGGAGCTCTCTACAATGCCAGGCTTTGCAGGTTCTTCGGCTTACTACTTGCGTTATATGGACCCACGCAACAACGAGGCTTTGGTGTCGAAGGAGGCTAACGAGTATTGGCGCAATGTCGATTTGTATGTGGGCGGTATTGAGCACGCAACAGGTCACTTGATGTACTCACGTTTCTGGAATATGTTCCTCTACGACTTGGGTTATGTATGCGAGTCTGAGCCATTCAAGAAGTTGGTTAATCAGGGTATGATTCAGGGTCGCTCGAACTTCGTATATCGCGTTGTGGGTACAAATAAGTTCGTGTCGCTCGGTCTAAAGAAGGATTACGAGACACAGGAGATTCATGTTGATGTGAACATCGTGAAGAACGACCAGCTCGACCTTGAGGCATTCCGCGCATGGCGTCCAGAGTTCCGCGATGCGGAGTTTATCTTGGAGGACGGTAAGTATATCTGCGGCTGGGCTATTGAGAAGATGTCGAAGTCGATGTTCAACGTCGTTAACCCCGACAACATCGTGGAGAACTACGGTGCCGACACATTGCGTATGTATGAGATGTTCCTCGGTCCATTGGAGCAGTCGAAGCCTTGGGATACAAACGGTATCGACGGCGTTCACAAGTTCTTGCGTAAGTTCTGGCGCTTGTTCTTCGATCGCGAGGGTCAGCTGACACTTACCGACGAGGCGGCTACACCAGCAGAGCTTAAGACTCTTCACAAGACCATCAAGAAGATTCGCGAGGATATCGAGAATTTCTCATTTAACACCTCTGTTTCGGCTTTTATGATTTGTCTCAATGAGCTTGGTGCTTGCCACAAGCGCGAGGTGTTGGAGCCACTTACAATCCTTATAGCTCCATTCGCGCCACACATCGCGGAGGAGTTGTGGGAGGTTATGGGTCACTCGGAGACCATCTTCGATGCGGCTTATCCTGAGTTTAATGAGGAGCACTTGGTGGAGAGTGCATTTGAGTACCCAGTGATGATGAACGGTAAGCTCCGCTTCAAGCAGAATTACCCACTTGCGATGACTCCAGCCGAGATTCAGGCTGACATCGTTACAACCGAGGGCGCACAGAAGTGGCTCGAGGGTAAGGCTCCGAAGAAGATTATCGTCGTTCCGGGCAAGATTATTAACATTGTAATGTAATATAGGCTATGTTGCGCAAGGTCGTACTCTTGGCTGTTTTGATTATGGCGACACTCACTATTCAGGCACAGACCCAGGTAAAGTTGTGGGACAATAGCTCGGCACCTCACTCTAACGAGTTAAAGGGTGCGGAGCGAGATGAGGGTGGGGTGCGCTACTCCAACACCACCGAAGCGGTGCTCTACATCTATGAGGCTGCGGCGGATAAGGCTACGGGTCAGAGCATTGTTATCTGTCCGGGTGGAGGTTATTGGTTGGTTGCCATAGGTCACGAGGGTCATGACTTTGGCAGGTGGCTGGCCGAAAATGGTGTTACGGCGGCGGTGCTTAAGTATCGCATGCCGAACCATCACCCCGAAGTGCCGCTTGAAGATGCAGCCGAGGCGGTGCGATATATGAAGGAGGAGTATGCTCCTAAGCATAACATCTCCAGCGTGGGCATTATGGGTTTTTCGGCTGGCGGACACTTGGCGGCAGCGACAGCTGTGGGTGCATTGCAGAAGAGTGGCGATGTGAGCCACCGCGCAACCTTGCGCCCCGACTTTGCGGTGTTGTTCTATCCTGTGATTACGGGCGATACGTTCTTTACTCATAAGGGCTCGTTCGATAATCTGTTGGGTGGCAACCGTACGGCAGAACTTACCGATTGCTACTCGGTGGAGAAGTTGGTGTCGAGCCAAACACCTCCAACCTTTATGGCTCTGTCGGACGATGACGGTGGCGTGCCTCCTGCAAATAGCATTAGGTTTTATAATGCGCTGAAGGCTCACGGTCGACCTGCGTCGATGCACATCTATCCTTCGGGAGGACATGGTTGGGGTTTCCGCGACTCATTTAAGTATAAAGCGCAATGGCAGACCGCTCTGCTCGAATGGTTGCATGATAAGTAATAAAAATCCCCAAAGTTTTAAGCTTTGGGGATTTTGTTTTGCAGATTGTGTGGATTAGTACAAACCCTTCAGCATAAGGTTGAAGTAGATAGGTTTCAAGGCGTAAACCTTCAATAACCATGCTACCCACTGCTCTTTCGACATGTCGAGGAGCGAGAGAGGGAATGAGATTTGTGCCTTCTTGTCGTAGTCGAACTCGCACATCAACACATGACCATAGTCGGTTACGATTGGGCACGCTGCATAGCCGTCGTAGTGAGCTTCGGGTGTGCGACCCTCCATCATGGCAATGAGGTTCTCCACCGCAATAGGTAACTGCTTGCGCACGGCAGCCGAGGTCTTGCTCGTAGGAATTCCGGCGCAGTCACCCAAACTTAAAATGTTGGGGTAGGTGGTGTGAATGAGCGAGTGCTTGTCCACCATCACCCAGCCGTCGGCGGCAAGGCTACCTTCTGTCCAACTCAAACCCGACTCGCGCACGAAATCTGGGGCGCACTGTGGCACCATGAAGTGCATGAAGTCGTATGACTCGTTGAATGGAGTGGTTATCTTATTGCCCTCGGCGTCGGTCTCTACGCGTTCGAAGTATGCTCGTTTAGCCTCGGTGTCGATACCCTTCAGGCGGCAGTTTACATCAACGGGAATATTGCGTTCGCGGTAAATCTCCTCCAGGCGTGGGGTGAAGTGAGGCACGTTGTAGAGCTGCTTCGATGCTGTGTAATAGTGCATGTCGATATTGTCGGTTGTGCCCTGCTTGCGGCAGTTGTCCCATGTGAGAAGGCTCACCTTCTTAGGGGCTCCACCGCATTTGTGTTTTGTCCATGTGTCGCAGAATACGCCCTTGCCACCCTGCTTCGAGAACTCCTGCATGGCTTGCCATGTCATCTGAGCGCCTCGGTGGTCGTAAATCGTGTGGGCGTTACCTGTACCTATAGTGTCGTATGTTATGCCCTCAATGCGACTCCAATCATATTTTACGCCAGGTGCGACGACCAAATAGTCGTAGGCGATGGTGCCACTCTTGGCTGTGTCCACCTTGTTTAGGGTAGGGTGAACAAGAGTAACGATGTCCTTAACCCATTTCACGCCCTTTGGCATACACTCTGCCTGAGGCTTCCATACATCATCGGCTTCATATACACCACCACTGATAAGGGTGAATCCTGGTTGGTAGTATTGGCGTTCGCTGGGGTCGATGATTGTGATGTCGGGGTTGGCCAACTTGCGCAATAGCTGTGCAGCCATGCTTATGCCGGCAGCTCCACCTCCGATGATTACAATCTTTGCCTTGGCATTGCTCTTTGCAGCATAGGCTTTGTCGGTGCCAAGTGTAATGAATGCTCCTGCGGCAGCCATGATTTGTAGAAATTGGGCGCGAGAGATGATACCCTTGCTCTCCAACTTTTTCATTTCCAACTCGAAATTCGATTTTGTCATGATAAATTTAGGTTTGTTGTTATTTGTTGATGCAAAATTATAAAATTTAAATTTGAAATAATAATAATAATATACCATATATAAAAAAAGATTGCCACTTTTCAATGGCAATCTAACTTCAAACCTTGCAAAGGATTATTTTATCTCCATGTTAGAACGGAAGCGAACGCTGCGACGTGCTGCGATGCGAACTGATTCTCCTGTGCGAGGGTTGCGACCCTGACGTTCGGCGGTGTTGGCAACAGAAAACACTCCAAAACCCGACAATACCACCTTGTCACCTTCGTCTAATTTTTTCTCCATTTGTAAGAATAGTTCATCTACCACTCTTTTAACATCAACCTTAGAAAGATTTACATTCTCAGCTACCGCATTGATTAACTGCGATTTATTCATACTCACTCGAAGTTTTAAAGGGTTATTGATTATAATATGTAATACAAAATTAATTATTTTTCCTATAAATGCAAATTTATAGCATGTTTTTTGTTGAAAATAAGATGTTTATATAACTAACAAATAGCAATGCTAAAAATTTTTATTAAAAAAATTGCAAAAATATTTGGAAGATAAAAAAAAGTGTCATACTTTTGTACCCGGAGAGATGGCAGAGTGGTCGATTGCGGCGGTCTTGAAAACCGTTGTGCTGCGAGGCACCGGGGGTTCGAATCCCTCTCTCTCCGCAGCGAATAAGGCTTAACAAGTTGGATAACAACAAGTTAAGCTTTTTTTTGTTTTTGCGTAATCCGAAAGTTAAGCCTTTATGTGGCGGAATCAATCTTTTGGGTTTTAGCTTCAATGATGCGAGGAGATTTGAGGTTTTTCTTTTTAATTCGGGGCGGAGAAAATCAATTTGTTTCTACGCTTGTCTTGTTTATTTTCAGTTTTTTTGAAATAGGTTGCGATTAGTGTATTGCTTTTTGAGCAATCGCATAGTTGTGAGGATTGTTGTCTAATGACGTTGAATGGTAGTCTTAGAAAAGCAATAAAGAAAAGGGTGTAAAAAAAGAAAAACCCCTCCACAAGTGCTTGTAGAAGGGTTTTTTGAGGTCCGAAGCGGATTCGAACCGCTGTAGACGGTTTTGCAGACCGGTGACTAAGCCACTCATCCATCGGACCATCATGAACTTGCGATATACTCGCTCATTCGGAGTGCAAATATAGACAAAATTATTTTACCACCAAAAAAAATGCTAAACTTTCGTGTTTTTTCTTCAAAATAACCTCTTTTTATGATGGATATGACCGCAAATGCAGGGCTGTAAGCGTCGAAAAAGATGGCGCAAAGGTGGTTTGTGGACTTTTCTGTGTCGGAACTTTGTGAAACATCATATTTTTCTTATATTTGTGTTATCAACTCTGTTTGCTGGGTTGAATCATAGTTTATGCCACTTGAGAGTATTGCGTTGAGTTTCGTGCCGCAGTTAGGTGTGCGAGGAGCTGCTCACCTTGTCGATTGTTTTGGGTCGGCGAGGGCGGTTTATGCAGCTTCGCAAGATGAGCTGATAGGGCGTGCCGAGTTGCGTGTCGATATTGCCCGTAGCATCACGTTGAAGCGCGGTTTTATCGAGGCTGAACGCGAGTTGGCATACTGCAAGGCTCATGGCATTGTTGCCGTTGGGTGTGATGAGGATAGGTATCCTCGTCTGTTGCGAGAGATTGAAGATTTCCCCATGGCTATATATGTGAGAGGTAATGTCGAGGCGTTGAGCCGTCGTGCGATATCTTTTGTCGGCACCCGAAAAATATCATCTTATGGACAGCGCATGTGCGATAGTTTGGTGCAGGAGTTGCATGAGCTTATGCCTGATGCTGTGGTGGTTAGCGGCTTAGCATATGGCGTTGATGGGGCGTGTCATCGTGCTGCGTTGGCGTGCGGAGCTGTGACGGTGGGTGTTGTAGCCAACACCTTGCCCAGAGTTACGCCTGCGGTACACGAGCGGCTGGCAGCGGATATGATTTCGCATGGTGGAGCCGTTGTTACGGAACTTAATTCTCAGACCAAGCAGAATGGTCGTTTGTTTATCCCTCGCAATAGAATTATAGCTGCTTTGTCGGCTGGAACGGTGGTGGTTGAGAGTGCCGAGTCGGGCGGCTCGTTGTCTACTGCGGCATTTGCCGATGGTTATAATCGTGTGGTTATGGCGGTGCCGGGCAGAGCTGTGGATGCTAATTCGCAGGGGTGTAATAAGTTGATTCGCAATCATAAAGCCCAAATGGTGATGTCGGGTCGAGATATTGTCGAGGAGCTTCGTTGGGAGATGGGGCTTGAGCAGATGCCTGCGCCCAAGCGTGAGGCGCTGCCTTTGACCGATGAGGAGGCTGCCTTTATGACGCACTTTGACTCGGAACCTGTTGCGCTCGATGTGTTGCAGTTGCGTTGTGGTATGTCGGCGGGCGAACTGTCGTTGATGCTTATGAATTTGGAGTTGTCGGGCGCGGTGCGACAGTTGCCCGGTAAATTATATGAGAAACTGATATGAAATTGATAGATACACATTCACACCTCTATGCCGAGGAGTTTGATGCCGACCGTGAGGAGGTGTTGGCGCGTGCTCGTGAGCATGGGGTGGAGAGGTTGCTCTTGCCGGCTATCGATGGCGAGAGTTATCAACGCATGTTTGATTTGGTGCAAACTGCGCCCGACATATGTCGTCCGATGATGGGATTACACCCTACGTCGGTGAATGAGAATCCTCGCTGGCGTGAGGAGTTGTCGTTGGTGGAGCGTTATTTTGCCGAGCCTCCTGCAGGCATGGAGTTTTGTGCCGTGGGCGAGATAGGTTTGGACTACTATTGGAGTCGAGATTTTGTAGCTCAGCAGCGCGAGGCATTCATTGAGCAGTGTCGGTTGGCGGCACGATTAGATTTGCCGGTGGCGATACATACACGTGCGGCATGGGAGGATATGTGCGAGATATTGGAGGCAGAGTGTCGTCGTGCTGAGCAGCAGGGACAACGTCTGAGGGGAGTGTTGCACGCCTTCTCGGAGGACGCTGCAACTTATCGTCATCTGCGTGAGTGCGGTGATTGGTTGTTTGGAGTCGGAGGTGTTGTCACTTTTAAGAAGAGTTTGTTGGCGGAGGCTGTCGCTGAAATGGCACTTGAGGATATTGTGTTGGAGACCGATTGTCCATACCTTACTCCTGTGCCTTATAGAGGGCAGCGCAATGAGTCGGCGTATGTGAGTTATGTGTGCGAGAAGGTTGCACAGATTAAGGGTGTTTCGGCAGAGCAGGTAGCGAGCGTGACTTCGGAGAATGCTCGTAGGATGTTTTTGCCTATGGAGATGATATAATAAAGGTAGAATATGAAAAATGGAGTTCAAGGCGAGGAGTATCGTTCGTCGATACTTATAATCTACACGGGCGGAACCATTGGTATGAAGACCGATGAGAAGACGGGAGCGTTGGTGCCGTTCGATTTTAGTGGTATTTACGATGAGTTCCCTTCGCTGCGTCGTTTGAATGTGGATATTGATGTGCATACGATGCCAAAACTTATCGACTCGTCGAATGTGCAGCCGTCGGATTGGTGTGCTATCGCTGAGGTGATTAGGTGTAATTATGAGCGCTACGATGGTTTTGTGATTTTGCATGGTACCGACACTATGTCATACACAGCGTCGGCATTGAGCTTTATGTTGGAGAATTTGGCTAAGCCTGTGGTCTTTACGGGTAGTCAAATCCCGATTGGTTTGTTGCGTACCGATGGTCGTGAGAATCTCATCACAGCTATCGAGGTCGCGGGCGCTCGCAAGGAGGGTAAACCCATGGTGCCCGAGGTGTCGTTACTCTTCCATAGCTGTCTTTATCGCGGAAATCGTACCCGCAAGGTGAGTGCCGAGGAGTTGGACGCCTTTCGTTCGCCGAACTATCCGCCGCTTGCCGAAGTGGGTGTGAAGATAGCTTATAACCAAGCTAATATAGCTCAGTCGAAAGATGGTGTGGAACCGTTGCGCATAGCGACGTTGATGAGTGAGGGTGTGGCTATTATCAAACTTTTCCCCGGTATTGGCGAGTACACTTTGCGTGCCATTCTCTCGGTTGAGGGTCTTAAGGGAGTGGTGCTTGAAACCTACGGTGCAGGTAATGCACCTACGGCAGAGTGGTTCCAAAAGCTGATGCGTGAGACGGTGGAGAGAGGTGTGCTGGTGCTTAATGTTACGCAGTGTGATAATGGCTCGGTTGAGATGCAGTTGTATGAGACGGGTCTGCGTTTGCTCAAGGCGGGCGTGCTGTCGGCATACGACATGACCACCGAGGCTGCCATCACGAAATTGATGTATGTTTTAGGCAAAAACCTCTCGTTGGAAGCCTCGAAAGAGTTGATGAAGCGTCCTCTGAGGGGTGAATTTACTTTGTAATAAGTTGCGCAGATAAAAAAAAATTGCTATATTTCGGTCCGTAAACTCTGCGAAAAGTGCATCTACGGCTCGGTATTTTAGCAACTGAGTATGTAATGCGTTGTGGGACAGTGTGTTGTGCTGGGAGTTTGTGTGCAGGTATGCCGAGCGATTTTGGGTGCTTGCCTGTGGCTGGAGGTGCAATGCGAAGAGTGAACGAAAGATTTTTATTGCATAATTGAATAAAAATTGAGATTTTAACGAAGGAAACTATAAAATTTAATACAAACACTAATTAAAAACTATTTAAAAAAGCTATGAAAAAAAATCTTATGTTTTTGGCAGTAGCCGCACTTGGCACTGTTAATGCTTTCGCACAGGAGGCTGCTGTAGCAGCAGAGACTGAGCTCGCAGGTGAGACTATGCACCAGATTTTGATGCAGAAGTTCCTTGAGGGTGGTTGGGGCTGGATGTTGCCCGTATTGGTTTGTTTGGTGATCGGTTTGGCTGTTGCTATCGAGCGTATGCTTTATCTTTCATTTGCAAACATCAACACTAAGAAGTTCATCGAGTCTTTCGAGAAGACTTTGAACGAGCAGGGTGTAGAGGCAGCTAAGGAGTTCTGCCGTAATACTAAGGGTCCTGTTGCATCAATCTACTATCAGGGTTTGGATCGTTACGATCAGGGTATGGACGCTGTTGAGAAGGCAGTTGTTTCTTACGGTTCAGTTCAGACAGGTCAGATGGAGTCAGGTCTTTCTTGGATTGGTTTGTTCATCGCTCTTTCTCCGATGTTGGGATTTATGGGTACCGTAGTAGGTATGATCCAGGCATTTGACCAGATCCAGGCT
>JAFPAD010000045.1 GCA_017424405.1 Alistipes sp. | reverse complement strand
GCAGATTATCCTTATTCATCTGTGCTATTCTGTCCATAACGAGCTGCAATCCGTTTTTGCGGGCCTCGACACCCACATGATCCAGATGTGTATTGACGAAATAGAACTTGTTTCCTCCCAAGCCGTAGAATGTATCCTGGAAACGGAACCAAGTGTTAAGACGGAAAATACGGCTATTCTGACGTACTGCCTCCATAACCTTCTTACCCTCACCGATTGTACGGGTCATTGGCTTCTCGCACCAGATATCCTTACCTGCCTTTGCAGCCTCAACTGACATGATACCGTGCCAGTGTGGAGGAGTAGCGATGTGAACGATATCAACGTTAGGGTCGTTGATAAGGTCACGATAGAAGTGATAGCCCTTCACGTCCTCGCCCAACTGCTCCTTTGTGCGGCGTACTGCACGCTCCAAGTGGTTGTCGTCACAATCACTCACTGCAACCAAACGGCAGCGCTCGTTGCTTGACCAGTGGTTAGACATGTAACCGATACCACCCATACCGATAATACCTTTGGTCAGCTGATCGTTTGGAGCAACATGACCTGGTCCGCCAAGAACTTTACGAGGCAAGATGGTCAAAGCCGCCAAGCCTCCCATGGTCTTGAGAAAGTCTTTTCTGTTAATTGCCATAGTATTTAAAATTTAGTAATTGTGTTAATTCCCTACATTAGGTCGTATTTTCGTGATAAAAATACTATTATTTTTTTATTCTGCCAAATAAAACACCACTCGAAACGTCATTTTCCTCACCTTTTGTCGCATTCGCCACAAATTTTGACATATTACCCCTCGACCTTGAATTCTACTATAAATCTCAATACTTTTGCAACCGTCAAATAGGGAGAATCTAATCTCGACTTTCCCGATACACATCAACAAAATTTTCACAACTCTCACCTTGCCAACACCGCTTGGCTGCGGGGCGAAATTCGCAATATTCAAACAACATTACATAACAGAGATTTTATGACAAAAATTAAGGACAACTGCATACTCATCACAGGAGGTGCATCGGGCATTGGACGCATCATGGGTCGCATGGCTCTGGAGAAGGGAGCTCGCCAATTGGTGATATGGGACATCAACCAAGAAAACATCGAAGCCACCGAGAAGGAGTTTTCTCGCTTGGGCAACGTGAAGGGCTACAAAATCGACGTGTCGGACAACGACGCCGTAGTCAAAACCTTCGCCCAAACAACCAAAGAGTGTGGCAACGTCGATATTCTGATTAACTGCGCCGGCATCATCACCTCAAACCGTCACTTTGCCGAGTTAAGCCAAGCCGAGATTGACCGCACGATGGCAATCAACGCCGCAGCTCCCATGGCAATCGCATTGCAGGCTCTGCCACCGATGCTAGAGCGCGACTTCGGTCACATCTGCAACATCGCCTCGGCAGCGGGCTTTATCGCCAACCCAAAGATGTCGGTATATGCGGCGAGTAAGTGGGCGGTGATTGGCTGGTCGGACTCGTTGCGTGTCGAGTTGCAAGAGGCAAAAAGCAACGTACACGTTACGACCATCGCTCCCTACTACATCAACACCGGAATGTTTGACGGCGTGCGCTCACGCTTCATTCCTATCTTGAAGCCCGAGTGGGTAGCAAAAAAGATCTTAAAAGCCATCGAAAAGAATAAAAAAATCAGCAGTTGGCCTCTCGGTTACCATTTAATTCGTACCTTGCAAGCAGTATTGTCGCTGAGAGGTCTTGACCTTTTATGCAAGGTTCTTGGAATCTACAGCGCACTTGACCACTTCAAAGGAAAAAAGAACTAATTATGGCTATCGAAAACACATCAACATCGAGCATCATCTCGCTCGTCGAGGCTCAACGCGAGTTTTTCCGCTCGGGCTCAACGCTCGACATCGACTTCCGACTGAAGCAGCTCCAGCGCTTGCAGACTGCCCTGAAGGAGTGGGAGCAACCGCTGTGTGACGCCTTGTGGCACGACTTGCATAAATCAAAAGAGGAGGCTATCCTTACCGAGCTGAGCATCGTCACAGCGGAGGTGCGCAACCACCTGAAGCATCTAAAAAAATGGGCGAAACCCACAAAGCGCACAACACCGCTAAAGATGTTTCCTTCACGTAGTTACATCGTGAGCGAGCCTCTTGGCTCGGCGCTCATCATATCGCCATGGAACTACCCCGTGCAGTTGCTGCTTAACCCATTGGTAGGAGCCATCTCGGCGGGTTGCACAGCCATGCTGAAGCCATCGCCCTACGTGCCCAAAGTGTCGGCCGTTATCGAGCAGATGATTGAGGCTACTTTCGACGAGAAATACATAGCCGTTGTGCAAGGCAACCGCGAGGTGAACACCGCCCTGCTGGAGCAGCGTTTCGATATAATCTTCTTCACTGGAAGCCCCGCTCTGGGAAAGATGGTGATGGAGGCTGCAGCAAAGAACCTCACCCCCGTAGTGCTTGAACTTGGAGGCAAGAGCCCCTGCATCGTGGACAAAGATGCCGACTTGAAACTTGCCGCAAAACGCATAGCTTGGGGCAAAACCCTCAACGCAGGACAGACCTGCATTGCACCCGACTACTTGCTGATACACAACTCATTAGCACAGCCATTCGTCGAGGAGTTTAAGAAAGCTATCAAAGCTCTGCATGGCAACGACGTACGCCAAAGCCGCCACTATGTGCGCATGGTCAGCGACAAAGCATTTGAGCGCGTGGCAGGCTACCTCTCGGACGGAGAGGTGGTGGCAGGAGGTGCAACCGATAGTGCGGAGCGCTACATCGAGCCAACATTGCTTACCAATGTAAGCCCTACATCGAAGGTGATGCAGGAGGAGATATTTGGACCTATACTTCCAATGCTCACATTTGAGCGCAACGAGGAGGTTATCCGCTTCATCAACGAGCGCGAGAAGCCCCTTGCACTCTACTACTTCGGCAACGAGGAGATGGGCTGGCGCACCATAGGTCGCACATCGTCGGGTGGAGCATGCCTAAACGACACCATCATGCACATCGCAAACGAGAACCTGCCTTTCGGTGGCGTGGGCAATTCGGGCATGGGGTCATATCACGGTCGCTTGTCGTTTGATGTATTCTCGCATCGACGTGCGGTGGTGGCATCTCCCACATGGATTGACATTCCATTTAGATATATGCCCTACAAAATGTTCTCAATAGTAAAAAAGATTTTGTAGATAATCCAATAAACGCTAACTTTGCGCCAAACAATTAACAATCAAAACACAATGAAGAGTATTCGTAAATTTTTCCTCTCTGCTATCTGTCTGATGACAGCTGCAGTAGCATTCACACAGTGCGCTCCAGCCGTTGAGGAGCTCACATTGGAGATTCCTTTCAAGTGTAACGCCTACGTTACTCCACTTGACCCTGCATCAAAAGAGACTCCAGCATTTGCAAACAACATCATCGCAAATGGCTACTCTCTTCCAAACGATGCCGAGATGATTGCTGGCGCATGGTTGCCTGAGTATCAGCAGACTCCTCACCAGATTTCTGTCTTCTTCTACACAGCATTCACAGGTAAGCTTCACTTGGGTCTTCGCGCTGCCGACGTTCCTGAGGGCGTAGCAGAACTCAAGGTTAAGTGTGGCGGCAAGAGCTTCAAGCTCAAGGTTGCATCGACAGATGCCAGCAAAGATTACTACGTTGGCAAGGTAAACGTTGAGAAGGCTGGTCACGTACGCGTGGACATCGAGCCTGTGACAACAACTGCCGCAAGCTATCCTACATTCTCAACACTCTTGGCAACAGGTGCTGCTGTAAACAACCTCACTGAGAAGGTTAAGGACGAGCTCATCTTCGTTACAACCGAGGAGCTTCAGAAGCATGTTCCACACTTCGTACGTCGTGGTCCATCAAACCACTTCCAGTGGGATACTCCTGAGAACACCGAGTACTTCTACAACGAGGTATTCGTTCCAGAGGGCGAGGATATTTCAGGTGCATATTATATGCTCACAGGTGGCGACGGCTTCTACATGGGTATTCAGCCTAACGAGAAAGGCAAGAGCCGCATGGTACTCTTCTCAGTATGGGATACCAACACCGAGAAGGGTCTTATCTCAGAGCTCGTGCGCAATGGCGAGGGCGTGCAGACAAACTCATACAGCCACGAGGGTTCAGGTGTTCAGAACTTCTACCGCTACGACTGGGAAGCTGGCAGAGTATATGCCACATTGGTACGTGTACGTCCTGAGTACAAGAACGGCAAGGCAACAGGTGCCTCACTCTACACAGGCTACTTCCGTGGCGATGAGGGTTGGGTATTCTTGGCCGAGATTCGTCGTCCTGCAATCCAGACATATTACAAGGGTGCTTATTCATTCTGCGAGAACTTCCGCCCAGAGTGCGGTTGGATTCCACGCAGCGTAGAGTTCCCATCACAGTGGATGCGCGACAAGGACGGCAACTGGTCGGAGCTCAAGTCGGGTAAGCTTACTTGCGACGGCACAGGTCACGAGGGCTTGCGTTGCGACTACTCGGGTGGTGTAAGCGAGAACGGTAACTTCTACCTGCGCAACATCGGCTACATCGACGACAAGGTTGAATATGGCACAAAGTTCGAGCGCGAGGGTAACGGCAAGGCTCCAGAGATTGACTTCAAGGCTCTTATCAAGCTCTCAGGCTCAACCGACGACCGCAGCAAGTTCTAAACTTTAAGCGATAAAATACATGGAGGCTGTCTAACAATTACGTTAGCAGCCTCTTTCTTTTTGGAGGCAACGCAGAAAACCCGCTATCAGACAATTTCTTTGGAGCAGATTTTGCACCCTTCGGCAAAAAACAGCTTCAACTATGAAAATTCCAAATTTCATCACCCACCTTACCAACAAATTCATCACCGCCGTAGCACGCATACGCCCGTTTGTGTTGTTTGTATCATGCTTGGGCATAGCCCTATCCTACTACGTAGGCATATATGCTACGGGACAGATACACGCCGCCTCGCGCTGGATGGGCGCCATGCTCGCCTGCACATCGGTGGTCACCGTACTGCAAATGCCTTCATACCGCGAGTCCCTGCGCCCGGCGTGGCTCCGAGTGCTGGGTACATTTTTGGGCGCTCTGATTGCTTACATCTACTTGAAGATGTTTCCCTTTTCGGTCGTGGGCATGCTACTTACAATCTGCCTGCTCGAGGCGCTGTGCATGATTTTGGACATCTACAACAATGGTCGCATAGCCACCATCACGCTACTCATCATCATGCTCGTTTCGCAGATGTCGCCCGACGCCAACCCCATCACAAACTGCACGTTGCGCTTCTTCGAGTCGGCTGTGGGTGTAGGAGTTGGTGTGGGACTCAGATGGACAATCGAGAAGTGGCAAACTCTGCGCCAGCGACTGCTCCACATAGGTCACAACGATGACGGCAAGGCGGTGGATATGGAGACCATGCCTCTGCGCTGGGGTCACCTCAGGGTTTGGATAGTGGCATCGATGGGTCAGTTTGCGGGTGGAGCTATCGCCACGCTTGTGGGAGTTGTAATTCCGCTAATGCAGGTACTCACCAACACCAACCTCTCACCCCTGATGCAGGGTATTCTCGCCAGCATGAGCTTAACGGGTATAATGGTGGGCTCGCTACTCATAGGCGAATGGAGCGACAAGCGAGGCTACCTGCGTTATCTGCGCATAAGCCCCATTCTAATTCTTGTGGGTGCCGTGATAGCGGTCATAACAAGCTCGCATGTATGGCTCATAATCGCCCTCTTCACGATGGGCTTTGGCGTGGGAGGAGGATATAGCCTCGACTCGGATTACATATCCGAGATTATGCCACGTCGCTGGCGACTATTCATGGTCGGGGCGGCGAAAGCCACATCGGCGGTGGGCAATACCTTGATGGCATTTGCCTGCTTCTACATACTCAAGCATTGGCAGACGCAGCAGCATTGGAATGGGTTATTTATTCTGGTGGCTCTGCTTGCCATAGTGATGGTTCTCTCCTCGATACGCTTCGAGCAGAGCCCCGGATGGTTGCTCTCGCAAGGAAAGATTCAGGAGGCACAACATGCCATACGCTACTTCTTGGGGCAAGATGTGGAGATAGCTCAGATGGCAGACAACACGCCCTCGCCCAATAATTTTTCGTGGTGGCAGATGTTTCAGGGGCAGAGGCTGCGTCGCACTATACTGTGTGGTATTCCGTGGGCTTGCGAGGGATATGGAGTGTATGGCATCGGAGTGTTTATGCCCATACTCATCATGGCATTAGGCATGGGCAAAGGCGACAGCAACGCCATAATGCACATAGCCTCGTCGGTCGAGCTGTCGGCATATATGAATATCTTTGTCGCCATAGGTTTTATGCTGGGACTCGCCATCGTGCGACGCTCCTCGCACACACGCCAGCAGAGTTGGGGATTTCTGCTCTGCGCCGTAGGCTTGGCAATAATGATTGTGGGTTATATGCTTCATCTGCCACATTGGATTCTGATTGTAGGCTTGATAATATTTGAGTTATTCCTCAACTTCGGCCCCCACCTTATTACCTTCATACTTCCGCCTCAGGTGTACCCCATAGCCGAACGTGGCGCTGGCGCTGGCTTAGCGGCCGCGATGGGTAAGGCGGGTGCTATATTGGGTGTTTTCACCATACCTCTCATTCTTAAGTGGGGCGGCGTAAATGCCGTTTTGACCATAACCCTAATTCTGCAACTCATAGGGGCCTTCATCACCTCAACACTTGGTGGCAAACTCTTGCAAAAGGAGGTAACGCAGTAGCTGTGCCACAACATATACTCAATACAAAACCCGCCCAACAATGGTTGAGGCGGGTGTATAATATTCGCGGCTAAAGGCGAGAGGCTACTTTGCCTGAAGATGCTTCTTCAAATCGGGCGACCAATGCGAGTGGTCAGGCTGAGCCTCGTCGAACTTAAACATAGGCAACAAGAAGACCCATGTAGCGATACAGAACGGTGCTGTGAGAGTACTCAATCCAAGAGGGTCGAGCATGACATTCATGGCGGCTTGCGACACCACGGTAATGATGACACCCAATATCGCCCATATAGCCGAACGCCACGAAGGACGATAGAACACCGTAGCCAAAGCTATCGCCGTAAGCACGGCACTAAAGCTATATAAACCGTGCGCAATGTCGTAACCTGAAGCACTCAACACCGACGCTGTCACGATAGAGAGAGCAGAGCCTATTGCTGCCCACAACGCTGCCCAGCGCGACGCTATCAACAGACCAATAATGAAGAGCATACCCGTAACCCAAGAGTCTATCAAGAAGACCTGTGACACTCCTCGAAGCCAATACACTGCTGCCTGCTCGAGGTAGAGCACACCGCCGGTTGAGATGTGGTCGGGAAGCACAGGCGTTGCCATGTGTGTTGGATCCAAACCGTGCAAGGCGCGCGACGCCAACAAGAAGAGCCATGTGCTGATAACAAACGGGAAGGTGAAGGAGTTTACTTTCCACGCCTTCATGGTGTTATTCAACGCCTCTCTGACCCACACGGTCAAAGCGGCACACAACGCCAACGAGAGCCACACCCAGATGGTGTTACCCAAAAACGTAGGGAAAGCACAGCCTACAAGAATACCGTTAAATCCCCACAAACCCTGTCGTCCGTCGTTGTCGGGGAGGTTGAGAATGTAACCCGTTGCGGTGGATACCATCAAGCCCAACAACGAGCCCCACGCCACCTCAGGAGTGTGGGATTGGTAGGCTCCCCAAAAGATTCCTGCAATAAAGAACAGACCTGTCCAAGCACTGCCTTGAAACATTACCTGACCCGCACCACGCAACAATACCTTAAAAAAACCTATCACTCCGCGATTAGAGATGTTTTCTGTGAATGTTTTTACCATAATTTACATATTTAGTGTTATTTCCAAACAAATTCGGGCGGCAGAGTGCAACCCTTAACTTTTAGACGTAATGCCGAACATATCCTCCGCACCTCATCTTTGACCTCATCTCGCTGCTGACCGAGAATACGACACGAGATGCCGGCATCAAACGGCAGCTGATGAACTCCCAACGCCATATCGTCACGCATATAGGGCTGCAACTGAAGTTGCAGAGCTTGCGACACATGCCGGGGTGTGAGAATAAGGATTGAGGCAAATATCTCATATCCCGCCATCACTCCTGTGCGAAAAATATCGCCCGACTCAGGTTCAACCTCCATGCAATCCACATAGACAGCCTCGCCATTGGGGCGCACAACTCGAGTGTTAAGCGCAAGTTTGCGATAGCAAAATCGCTCTCCCGAATAGCGTCTGCCACTTGTGAATATTTCAGAGTAGAAAAGCGTAGCCGACTCATCGGCAACAATTTCATTATCAACCTCATACACCGCACCACGACACGGAATAACAGCTTCGGGAAGATACTCAAGATAAGAGCCCTCGGCAAGGGTTATACGCTGGCGCATGCTCGCCCTACCGCCTCGCATCTGAGCCACCTTGGTGGCTGCTCCGGTTGAGATGTGGGCACAGGAGTCTTTGCGCAGAACAAAATGTTGCTGAAAGTCATCGCCCTCAACTACGGGACCTCCCGCCGAGAGTATATAGACACATGGCAACAAGGGCATCTGCGAATCGAAATAGAGCGCCTGCTGCACGATTATGGGCACACGTCGGTACAAATCACGCAGTATGCTGCGACCCTGAGAGTCCAACTCGAACCCCATTCGCAGGTAGCCACGCTTGCCGTGAGAAGATGTCGCCACTGTCATCATAATTCACCATCGAAGAGTGCCATGCGACGGATAAGTGTCACCAGCTCATCTATACCCTCGCCCGTGAAACAGTTGGTGAAGACAAATGGCTTGCCCTCACCACGCATGGCAAGCGAATCTTCGCGCATGACCTCCAGCGACGCATGCACATAGGGCGCCAAGTCTATCTTGTTTATCACCAATATGTCGGAGTGCGAGATGCCGGGACCATCTTTACGAGGAATTTTATCTCCAGCCGCCACATCAATCACGTAGATAAAGAAATCGACCAAAGCGGGGCTGAAGGTGAGGGTCAAATTATCGCCACCCGACTCTATCATCACCACATCGCCATCGGGGAAGCGATCCTCCATCTCCTCGACTGCGGCGAGATTCATCGAAGGGTCTTCACGCACCGCCGTATGAGGGCATGCTCCCGTCTCGACACCTATGATGCGCTCCTCGGCAAGTACACCCTTGAGCACCCGTCGAACATGCTGAGCATCTTCGGTTGTAACTACATCGTTGGTGATTATCAACACCTTATGCCCCAACTCCAACAAACGTGGCGTGAGGGCTTCAATAATGGCGGTCTTACCCGAACCAACGGGACCTCCAATTCCAATTCTGCAAGTAGAACTCATAATCTATGACATAAACATTCGTTGCACTCCCATCTCATGCAAAGACGAGAGTATTTCCATTTGAGGAGCAAAGCTGTGCATCTGCTCAAGCCGCAGAGCCTTAGCTTGCTCGTAGAGCTTCGACACAAGTGGTGCAAGCGAGAAGAGTATCTTTTGGGTATCACGATGAGTGACCCTCACCACTCGCAACGCCGCACCCAAGACCATCGAGGCAGCTCCATAGCCTACGGCAGCAAACAAATCTTGCTCCACAGCACCGCAAAGCGAGAAGATAAGACCTTGCGTGACAGCATAAGAGCCAACCGTGCGATGTTCGACGATGCGAGCAAGCCATGTGTCGATATCATGGCAGGGCAGAAATTCGGAACTTAGCTCCGACAACTTACGCCCCATGCGGCAACTCATCGTTCGCATCTCGGCAGAGGATTTTCTGACGTAGAGTTCTCTATCGGCACGGCACAACTCCTCGATAGAGGAGGCATGACGCAGGGCATGCAACGCCGCAACGCCATCGGTGAGCAACGACTGCTCGACAACCACCCCGACATATTGCTCCACATCAGCGGCAGATAGCAGCAATCCCTGCGCTGCGGCACTCTCCAATGCGCAGGAAAAGGAGAACCCTCCTACGGGGAGTGCCGAGTCACAGAGTTGCATGAGGTGATAGGCTCGCGCCACACCATTTTCGTTAGAAATCGCACCCATGAGCATCATAGTGGTGTGAGCCACCCAACAAACGTCGCACCTCCTGAGGTGAGAGATAAGGTATAATCTTATCGGCTGGGCGGAACGAATAGGTTATGTAATCGAAGTTGTGGCTCTGCATGACGCTATCCATAACCTTACGGTCGAGTATCAGCGGCACATAGACCTTGGTGCCACGCACCACTGCTGCCCAATGTTGATTTCCCAACGCATGCCCCAACTCCACCGCTGTGCGAAGTGCCACATCGAGAGGTTGGCGCGACAAGCCTCCCATATCCACAACCATGACATCTTGAAGACGTAGCGAGATGATGGTGATGAGCTTGGCTTGAGCATCATAGGCGACAATATCGCCGTCGTGCAGTTGCGTGTGACGATGCAGTCGAATGATATACTCCTCGCCAAAATCATCGTAAGCCACAAATCGGCTCTTCTGCGCCGTCCACTGATCGACATCTATCCTGCGCACATTCAGATTATCTGTGAGCGCAGCCCACTCCTTCGAGGAGATATTTCCCAAAACTTCGGTTACATGTATCATATAGTCGAAAACCGTTTTAGCTAAACCAATACAACTGACCCAAAGAGACCTTCTTGGCAGGCTCAACATAGACCTTCACGCCATTGACTGCCACCTCGAAGCTCTCGGGATCAACATCAATGCGAGGCGTTGCCGAGTTAAGCACCATGTCGCACTTCGAGATTTGACGTGTATGACCAACAGGCAACACCTGACGATTCAAACCCAAACGGCATGCTATGCCGCTCTGAGCAGCAGCCTTCGACACAAAACTTATGCAGCTCTGCTTCTGCACGTTGCCGAAGCCGCCAAACATCGGACGATAAGAGCATGGCTGTGGCGTAGGCAACGACGCATTGGGGTCACCCATGTTCGCCCAGCTGATGGCTCCACCCTTGAGTACCATCTTAGGCTTGGCACCGAAGAATTGAGGCTCCCACAACACCAAATCGGCAACCTTACCCTTAGCGATAGAGCCCAAATAATCAGATACACCAAAGGTGATGGCTGGATTGATTGTAACCTTCGCCAAATAGCGCAACACTCGGAAGTTGTCGTTCTGGGCACTATCCTCATGTAGCTTGCCACATGCCGATTTCATGAACGCCGCCATCTGCACAGCTCGCATGAACGACTCGCCCACTCGACCCATAGCCTGCGAGTCAGATGAAATCATCGACAACACGCCCAAATCGTGCAACACATTCTCTGCTGCCTGCGTACCTGGACGTACTCGACTCTCGGCAAATGCCACATCTGAAGGAATCTTAGGATTGAGGTTGTGGCACACCATAATCATATCGAACAACTCAGCCTGCGAGTTGATACCAAATGGCAATGTAGGGTTGGTCGATGAAGGCAACACAAACGGCATGCTCGCCACCTTCAACAAATCGGGAGCATGACCTCCGCCCGCACCCTCGGTATGGTAGGTGTGAATGGTTCGTCCATCGATGGCAGCGATAGTATCCTCGACGTAACCGCCCTCGTTGAGAGTATCGGTGTGGATAGCCACCTGCACATCGTAACGCTCAGCAACCTCCAACGACTTGCATATCGCCGCAGGCGTTGAGCCCCAATCCTCGTGAATCTTAAATCCACAAGCACCAGCCTCAAGTTGCTCCTCCAACGATGGCACACCCGAACAGTTACCCTTACCCAGGAAACCCACATTGACAGGTATGCCCTCCATTGCCTTGAGCATCATCTCGATATTCCACACGCCCGATGTGATGGTGGTACCGTTGGAACCATCGCTTGGACCTATACCGCCACCTATCAATGTGGTGATACCATTACTGAGCGCTGCCTCAGCCTGCTGTGGCGAGATGAAGTGCACGTGACCATCAATAGCCGCCGCCGTCAAGATGAGGTGCTCGCCCGAGATGGCATCGGTAGCGGCTCCCGTAACCAAATCGGGATCGACATCGTCCATAATATTGGGGTTACCCGACTTACCGATACCCGCAATCTTGCCATCTTTGATACCCACATCGGCCTTCACTACTCCCAGCAGTGGGTCGATGATTGTGACGTTGGTGATGACCAAATCCAACGCTCCCGCCTTCGAGGTTATGGTATTTGCCAAGCCCATGCCATCACGCAGGGTTTTACCTCCACCATAGACCACCTCGTCGCCATACTTGCGCAAATCGCGCTCAATCTCCACATATAAATCGGTGTCGGCAAGACGAATCTTGTCGCCTACCGTTGGTCCGAATAGATTGTTGTTATCTTGTCTTGATATTGTTGCCATGACCTCCTATTTTATCTCTTTATTATTACACTCTTGTTTTGCTGTTGCCGACACACTCTTAAAACCTGCCTTGCACACACGATGCAAAGCTCGCAGATGGGCTGGATAGTAGGTCGGTAAATCCTCGGTGCCTGTGTAGCCATTCACCAAACGATTGAATCCGATAACTCGGCGCTTGCCCGAATAACTCACCACCTCAACCTCGCGACTATCGCCCGGCTCGAAACGTATGGCAGTAGTGGCGGGAATATTTAGGTGGCAACCAAATGCCAGGTCGCGGTCAAACTCAAGGTAGCGATTGGCCTCAAAAAGGTGGAAATGCGAGCCCACCTGAATGGGGCGGTCGCCCGTATTGCGTATGGTCAACTTGCGCACCTCGCGTCCTTCGTTGTAGGTGAGGTCGCCCTCAGCCAACACCACTCCACCCACTGCAACCTGCGCGTTAGGCTTAAATCCCTCCTGATGAGGATAGAGAGGGCTCATGTCAGTCTGATGTTGCGTAACATGACCCTGCTCGGCTGTACTCTTATCGGTCGATTTTGTTGTGTTATTCATAGCGTAACTACTTTATAGGATTGTGAATACTTATTAGTCGTGAGCCGTCGGTAAAGACCGCCTCGACCTGCAACAGAGCTATCATATCGCCCACTCCCTCCATGACATCGTCTCGCGAAAGTGCCGTAGATGCTTCACTCATAACCTGCTCAACGCTTTTTCCCGCGCGAGCACCCTCTAATGCCTGAGAGGTGATGTAAGCCACCGCCTCAGGATGGTTCAATTTCAACCCTTGCTTCAAACGTCGCTCTGCAATCATGCCCAACGTGAGGAGTTGAAGTTTGTCAATCTCTTTTGGTGTTAAATGCATAATATTTTGATTAAATGTTTCCATCGTAATTAGGCAAATAGTATGCCATACGACAATTTATTACACACATGCACGGCACGGTTTTTGCCTTTTTCACCTATAAAATGATATATTTGTACCTAAAATTTATTCAAGATGATTAAAGCAATGATTATAGCGGGCATAGGAGGCTTTGTGGGCACGTGCTTGCGCTATCTCACGGGGCGATTGTGCCACATGTGGGACGTTGGAGGATTTCCGCTGGGAACGTTTGTAGTGAATGTAGTGGGTAGCTTCATTATTGGCGCCCTGCTGGGACTTGCCGAGCGTAATAACATGATTACCCCCACGATGAATGTGTTGCTCGTTACGGGTTTTTGCGGCGGTTTCACCACATTTTCTTCGTTCGCTGACGACATTTTCCTGATGTTGCAGCAACGTCATTGGACAATGTTTGCCCTATATACGGGTTTTAGCATTATTTTAGGTGTAATTATGGTGTGGGCAGGTCGCTCCGCCGTAAAATAACACAACACCCTGAACGACAGCGCATTAAACTCAACGCATTTTAATTCCATCGAATAGCTACGGCTTACAGGCGCAAAAAAATGCAAAAAAAAATGCAAAAAGTTTTGGAGATATGATTTTTTGCTATATCTTTGCACACGCAATTGAGGGAAATCTCAGTTACAACGTTCAGAAAAATGCGGAAATAGCTCAGTTGGTAGAGCACAACCTTGCCAAGGTTGGGGTCGCGAGTTCGAGTCTCGTTTTCCGCTCAAAATCAGACAGTTGCGCATGTGATTGTCTTTTTTTATGTCAAGAATTTGACAACCCACATATTTGCGGAAATAGCTCAGTTGGTAGAGCACAACCTTGCCCCAAAAGGATAAACACTTCAACCTTGGCAAGGGAAGCAAAATCAAGAGTTTACGCAAAGCACATTATGCGGAAATAGCTCAGTTGGTAGAGCACAACCTTGCCAAGGT
>JAFPAD010000044.1 GCA_017424405.1 Alistipes sp. | reverse complement strand
CTTGTGCAAAAGATAATATAGCCATAGATGAGGTAGAGACTTTAGGAAAAAGACAAATATATGCTACCATTCATGATGACGCTGATACAAGAGTTCAGTTGAATGAGTTGGTGCAAACTGTATGGACTGCAGGAGATGTGATTAATATTTATGGCCCTAAGACTTATGGTTTGTATAAGTTTGATGGTCAAACAGGCGATAGAACAGGAGTATTCTCTTTGAATAAAGAATATACGCCCATCAAGGATAAGGTGACTAAGTATTTTGCTGTGTATCCAGGACAGCCGGAAATTGATTATTCGCAAACAACTGCTAAAAATTCTGAGTTGATTACATATTTACAGCATAATCAGACATATGTAGAAGGTTCTTATAGCCCTGATGCAAATGTAATGTTCGGTAGCAGTGATGATGGTTCCTCTTACTACTTTAAGAATCTTGTGTCTTATTTACGAGTAAGTATTACTGGTAGTCGAGCAGTACGTAGTATTGATTTCTTTGGTAATAACAAAGAGATTGTTGCTGGTAAATTATATATCAATAGCGATAATGCAACTGCATCTTTCCGTGGTGATGATGTAGAAGCAAAAAGAAAAATTACTCTCGATTGTGGCGAGGAGGGTGTTCAGCTTTCAGAAACACCTCAGGAATTCTATATAGTTGTTCCAGCACTTACCTACTCTAAGGGATTTTCTGTGGTTGTGAATTTTACTGATGGATCGACTTTCCCTAAAAGTACGGGAAAATCGCGAGTATTTAGGAAAAATTGTATTCAACCAATGCAGGTATTCTCTACAGATGTTGATAATTGGCAGAATGCGTATATCTATCACTATGGCAAAAAGATCGTTATGCCAAAAGCTGGCGGAGGAGCTGTGCTTGGTTGTGTGATTTGGGGTGATGGTAATAGTACTTTGTATGGTCAAGAGACAAGTGATGAGTATGAATACACCGATGGTGAAGAATCACATATTGTAACAGTTCAGGTAGCCGGAGCTATTGAATTGACCATAGGTAGCTGTTTGGGAATTTCTAAAATTGATTTATCTAACTTTTAATCATAGTATGTAAATATGAAGAAGTTATTATTTATACCGCTGCTTTTTATATCATTATACTTGTCAGCGTCACCAATTGGTGAGAAAAGAGCTCGCGAGATTGCAACGCAGTTTTTTGCAAAACAAATTACTCGTGGTGGTAGTGTAAATTTGGATTTAGAGTGGGCTGGTCAAGATATCAATAAGGCTACTACACGTGGTGCGGCAGGAGATCTTGATGAGGCGTTGATGTATATTTACAATCTGTCAGATTCAAAGGGTTTCGTTATTGTTTCTGGTGATGATAGCACACGTTCTATTGTTGCATATTCAAATGAGGGCTCTTTTGAGGTTAATGACATTGCAGATGCGACACGTTGGATACTCTCTGCATGGTGTGATCAAATTGAAACTTCACGTGCTGCAAATATTCCTCCACTGAATGGTGGTATTATATTTGATGACTCGGAAGATGTTGTTGAGGAGCTTTTATATGAAACTGCAAAGTGGAATCAGGGCGAGCCATATAACCGTTTATCTCCTCAATACAGAGCAGGAAAAGCACCTTCTGGTTGTGTGGCAACGGCTATATCTATTGTGATGTATTACCATAAGTGGCCAGATTGTGGTGTTGGTACTACAAAGGCGTATACTATTGATTATAAAAATGAAGACGATTCATCTCTGAATGAAAAGATGTCCATCCCAGCCAATGAACTTGGTGAAATGTATCAGTGGGATAATATGTTGATGGAGTATAAAAATGGACAATATGCAACTCGACACGGTGACGCAGTCGCAAAATTGATGTACGACGTTGGTACAGTGATGGAGATGGGTTGGGCTCCTGGTGGCTCTGGTGCAGTAACAGGTCGTTGTCCTGAGCGATTGTCAACATACTTCAAATATTCAAAGGGTGCATTGTGGATAGGCAATGGTATGTACTCAACAAAGGAGTGGTTTGAAGTCTTGGCGCAGAATGTTCGCGATTATGGTCCAACAGTTGGAGCTGGTGGCGGTCACGCATATGTTGTGGACGGATACGATAAGAAGGGTTATTTCCACTTGAATTATGGTTGGGGTGGTAGTGCCGATGGCTATTATTATTTGCCAGATAATGACTTCTGTCGATCAATGGGTGCGGCCTTCTATTTGGAGCCAGATAGAGATGGAACATCGAAGCCTCGTGATAGATTTAGTATAGCTGCATTAGGAGGTGGTAATCCTTGGTTGTGTACTGTCTTTGGTTTGGAGTCAGAGACTAAAGATATTAAGCAAAATCAGGAGATTAAACTGCGACGAGCAGTATACGAGAGTGTAGGTAATGGTCCATTTACTGGTTACTTTAACCTTGTGTTGTGCGATAGAGATGGTAACTTTATTGAAACCGTTGATGAGAATTGGTTTGAGGAACTTCCACAAGGCCAAGATGTGCGTGATATGATTGATGAAAAGGTCTACATTAGAAGCGAGTTTAAAGAGGGTTATCGTTTGCGTTATTACTACAAGGGTCAGAATCCCGGCGAGTGGGAGTGGATGCGCGAAGGCGGTGGTAATGGCTGCGATGAGATTGTAGTGTGCGCTTCACCTGAGGAGATTCAAGAGAGAACGGAATTTATCTATAACAAGAGTACTAAGGTGCTGAATTTGTGGTCGCTTATTCCTCTTACATATGTAGTTACGGATTCTGAGGGAGAGGTTAAGACTCAAGGCTCGGTGTACGGAGGTCGATACCATAATGGTAAGTACGTAGATAATGAGTATGTTAAAGTTGGTGCAGAGATAAGATTAGCATCTTATGAATCTGGAGAGTATACTATCTCATTGTCTTGTGGTGGCGGTCGTCCATACGACCTTAAGATTGTGTTGTAAAACGGAAACATCTACTCGTTGGTTAGATGTAAAATTCCGATAAAATCCGAAATCCCCAAAGCGAAAAAACTTTGGGGATTTTTTTTGTGGTTTAAGGTGTGCGGAAGAGGTAATTATGGCTAATTTTTATATGTTACCGAAAAATATTTTCTCTTAAATGACGTTATAACAAAAAATATGTGTAATTTTGCACGATAATACCCTGCTATGTGCAGTAAAAAGCTAAATATGAGAAGATTTTTATCATACGTTATACCTTTGATTGCGGCGTGGGCGATGCTTGCGAGTTGTTCCAGTATTCAGCGCGTAATAAATACATCAGATAATGATTTGATATTCAATCGAGGCTTGGTGTATTATAATGCAGAGAAGTGGACAAAGGCTATTTTATTGTTTGAGCATTGTGAGCCTTACTTGAAGGGTTTCCCTCAGGAGGACTCGGTAGCATACTACAAGGCACATAGCTATTATAGAAACTACGATTACCATACAGCTGCAACTTTGTTCGATGAGTTCCGACGCAATTATGGACGTAGTGTATTTATTGAGGACGCAGAGGCATATTACGCCAGAAGCCTTTATAATATGTGTCCCGATCCTGAACGTGACCAGACTACTACGTCAGCGGCCATTATTGCAATTGCGGAGTTCTTGTCACACCACCCCAATAGCGATCAGCGCGATTATTTCGTTGAGTTGACACGCGACTTGACATGGCGAATGGAGGAGCGTACATACCTCAATGCATACACATATTACAAGATAGCACGTTACGACTCAGCTATCATCGCTTTCCGTAACGCATTGAAAAAGTACCCCGATTCGCATCGTCGCGAGGATATAATGTATTACATCGTGATGTCGGCGTATAAGTTTGCCGATAATTCGGTTGCGTCGAAGCAGTCGGACCGATTTATGACAACATTGGACTCTTACTACTCTTTTGTTATGGAGTATCCTGAGTCAAAATATCGTACGGAGTTGGATAAACTATCGGAGACAGCAAAGCGTTATATCGAGAAGAACAAGAGCGAGCAAGTTGAAGATGGTAATGTGGCAGATGCTGCCGCTATTCGAGGCGTAGCTCAGTAAAATAGAAATAACAACGACAAAAATAGATACAAAATGGAGATCAAGAAGAACATTCCCAACAACACAGTAACACGTAAATTGGTTGATTTGGATCATCAGACCGGTAATATCTACGAGAGCATCAACATCATTGCTCGTCGTGCAAACCAAATATCATCGGAGTTGAAGACTGAGCTCAACCGTAAATTGGCTGACTTCTCATCACCTACCGACACTATGGAGGAGACTTTCGAGAATCGTGAGCAGATAGAGATCTCTCGTTACTACGAGCGCTTGCCAAAGCCTGTTATCATCGCAACTGAGGAGTTCCTCGATGATGAGGTTTATTATCGCAAGGGTTAATAACAGAGGGGCGTAGGGAGGTAATAGTTTTCTCGAGAGGTGTCGAGTTAGACCAAGAAGATGCCCCAAACGCTAACAATAACCTTTTATGTTGAAGGGTAAACATATAATATTAGGAATTACGGGTAGCATAGCCGCATATAAGTCGGCTGTGCTTTGCCGTTTATTGGTAAGTGCAGGAGCTGAGGTGAGGGTCATTATGACTCCGCTTGCTAAGCAGTTCATTACACCACTTACTATGGCAACGTTGTCGCAACACCCCATATTGGTTGATTTCTTTAATCCCGAGAATGGAGAGTGGAATTCACATGTGAAACTTGGCGAGTGGGCTGACCTCTATCTTATAGCTCCTGCTACGGCTAATACAATGGCTAAGATGGCTACGGGTGTCGCCGATAATCTGTTGCTTACAACCTATCTTTCAGCACGTTGTCCTGTGGCTGTCGCACCAGCTATGGATTTGGATATGTATGCTCATGTCGCTACGCAACGTAATATGAATAGCTTGCGTGAAGATGGTGTTCATATCGTAGAGCCTGGTTCTGGATTCCTTGCAAGTGGTCTTGTTGGTAAGGGTCGTATGGCGGAGCCTGAGCAGATTGTCGAGGCTGTCAAAGCCATTCTTTCAGAAAAAAAAAAGAGTTTAGAGGGTAAGCATTTCCTTGTTACGGCAGGAGCTACCATCGAGCCTATTGATCCCGTGAGATTTATTTCAAATCACTCATCGGGTAAGATGGGTTATGCTGTGGCGGAGGCATTGGCGGAGCGTGGTGCTAAAGTTACGTTGGTGAGTGGTCGCACATCACTTCCTACCCCTGATGGTGTTGAGCGAGTTGATGTGCTGAGTGCTGAAGATATGTGGCAGGAGTGTGTTGCGCGCTTTGAGGGGTGTGACGGTGCTGTGATGTGTGCAGCTGTGGCGGACTACACTCCATGTGTTGTGGCTGAGCAGAAGCTAAAGAAGGGCGATGATGATATGAAAATTGAGTTGCGCCGCACCAAAGATATTGCAGCTACGTTGGGTGCAAACAAGGGAGGGCGTTTGCTCGTAGGTTTTGCTATGGAGACCGAACATGAGCAGGAGCATGCCAAAGCAAAGTTGAGTCGCAAGAATTTCGACTTCATCGTGCTAAACTCATTACGTGAGGCTGGAGCAGGTTTTCGTGGTGATACGAATGTTGTGACACTTATCGACAAGGATAATGTAGAGGCGTTGCCGCTTATGTCGAAGAGAGAGGTGGCACATAAGATAGTGGATAAAATTGAAAATCTTTTATAATAAGTAAAGGGTTATGTTGCGACGACTTTCAGTTGAGAATTATGCACTCATAGATAAACTCGATTTACAACTCGATGAAGCCTTGAATATCATTACGGGTGAGACGGGCGCTGGTAAATCTATTCTGCTTGGCGCATTAGGGTTATTGTTGGGTAATAAGAACGACAACGCCGCTATACATGACCAAGAACGCAGTTGTATTATCGAGGGTGAATTTGAGATTGGAGGCTATAATCTGGAGGCGTTTTTTCAGGATAATGACCTCGATTATGACCCTACAACCGTGGTGCGTCGTGTTATATCCCCTTCGGGCAAGAGCCGCGCTTTTGTTAATGATATTCCTGTTCAGTTGACGGTTTTGAAGCAGTTGGGCGCATCGCTCATCGATATTCATTCGCAACATCGCAACATGGTTCTCTCTGATGAGGGTTTTCGTTTAGAAGCCGTAGATACATTGGCGCAGAGTGAATCGTTGCTGGGTGAGTATCGCGCAGCGTATAACCAATTGCGTCAGAAGCAGCGAGAGTTGGAGCGCTTGCAATCGGAGGCTGAGACCCTGCGTAAAGATGAAGAGTGGTTACGATATCAAGTTGCTGAGTTTGATGCTGCTGCGTTAAAGGAGGGTGAGTTGGAGATGGCAGAAGCCGAGCTTGCTGTGTTGGAGAATGCTGACCAGATTGGTGAGGCTCTTATTTCGGTGCGTAATATTTTGGATGCGGAGCAAATAGGTGTTTTGGAACAGCTTGCCGTGGCAGAAAATATGGTTGCGAGGGTGGGTGATAATTATCCTCATGGCAAAGAGATAGCGTCACGCATACACTCTGTTTTACAGGAGTTGAAGGATTTGGGAGCTACGGTAGCCGATGATGGAGAGCGTATAGAAGCCGACCCAGAACGTCTGCAACGTCTTACAGAGAGGGTTAATACCATATACTCGATGTGTCAGAAACATCGTGTGAAGAGTTTGGAGGAGTTGATGGCTGTGGGAGCTAAGTTTTCGGCGCAGTTGGCTACTATCACACATGGTGATGAGCAGATTGTGTCACTGAGGGAGGAGATAGCTTCAATCACTAAGTCGGCAAAGGAGCTTGCTCAGCAGTTGCATAACCTGCGAGAGGGAGCTGCGGTGCAAATGTCCGAGCAGGTGGCGGCTATGTTGAAGCGCTTGGGTATGGAGGAGGCTCGTTTCAGGGTTGATGTTGTACCTACGTCAGAGTTGATGTCTGATGGCGCAGACCATATATCATTCATGTTCTCGGCAAACGCGAAGGTCGAGCCACAGATGATTGAGAAGGTCGCATCGGGTGGTGAGCTTTCGCGTGTGATGCTCGCCCTAAAGGCTATGATTGCCCGACGCAAGAATTTGCCTACAATCATCTTTGATGAGATTGATACGGGAGTGTCGGGTCGTATTGCTGATGTTATGGGTGAGATAATTAGTGAGCTTGCTGATAATATGCAGGTTGTGGCTATTACACACTTGCCACAAGTTGCGTCAAAGGGTGAGAGTCATTACGTGGTATATAAGCAGCAGAGCAAAACAAATATCACAGCCTTGAGTGCCGAGCAGCGTGTTGAGGAGATTGCTAAGATGTTGTCGGGTAGCCAGATTACCGATGCGGCACTTGTGCAGGCAAGAGTATTGTTGAATA
This sequence comes from Alistipes sp., assembly GCA_017424405.1. GTDB lineage: Bacteria > Bacteroidota > Bacteroidia > Bacteroidales > Rikenellaceae > Alistipes. Next base: position 819 of record JAFPAD010000044.1, on the reverse strand, counting down.
TAAATTGATGTTTAAAGATATGAAAAAATTATTCGTTTCGATTATTGCGTTGTGTGCGCTATTGTCGAGTTGCACCAGCGAACTTGAGGCTAAGTTAAATGACGTTTTAACAACCGCCTCTCAGACTTATTCTGCGAAGGCTCTCGATGTGGAGAAGTCGCGAGGAGCTTGCCCATTTGCATTCTCTGATGGCGAGATGACGTTGGCACAGGACGAGAATATGTGGGCAGGAGGCTATTTCATGGGTAGCTTGTGGTTGTTGTCGCAGTGGTGCGAGGACGCAGAGCTTCAGACGAGTGCCGATGTGCTTACTTATCGTTACCGAGTGTCAGAGTCAGCCGAATTGGCGGAAGTTTTGTCTGTTGTGAATGCTGCACATTACAACGGTTATAAAGTCATTAAGAATCCTCGTTATGAGGAGGCTATGGGAATGTTGGCTAAATTAATGTCAAACACATTCTACAACACTTATTGCATGATGAAGCCTTTGGGTAATGATGCTGATGTAAATCATTGCATTGCAATTAACTGTATGCCTGCGATTGAGTGTTTCCATGAGATGGGTTGGGAGCACAATTTGCTTATTCATGGCAAAAATATGATGAAATTCTTATCTCGTGACAATGGCTCAGTGAAGGAAGGTATTGTATTAAGTAAGGAAACCGGAGAGTGGGTTGATAATATCACAATTTATAGTGAGAGTGAAAATTCGGCATGGGCACGTGGTCAGGCATGGGCTTTATATGGTAATACAATGCTCTATCGTTTAACTAAGGATGAGGTATTCTTGAAGCATAGCAAGAAGGTTGCTGATTACAT
>JAFPAD010000043.1 GCA_017424405.1 Alistipes sp. | reverse complement strand
TACTGACTACCTCATTATGAAGCAGAGCGACATTTTGGCTATCTGCTAATTCTCGAAGTGTTTAACAAATTAAATTCACGAAAACAAAATGGCAAAGGAGATTAAATATAATGTAGAGGCACGCGACCTTTTGAAGGAGGGCGTTGATGCTTTGGCAAATGCCGTAAAGGTTACACTCGGTCCTAAGGGTCGTAACGTAATTATCGACAAGAAGTTCGGTGCACCACAGATTACAAAGGACGGTGTTACCGTAGCTAAGGAGATTGAGTTGGAGGACAAGTTCGCCAACATGGGTGCTCAGATGGTTAAGGAGGTTGCATCAAAGACCAACGACGATGCTGGTGACGGTACAACTACTGCAACTGTTTTGGCTCAGGCTCTTATCGGCGTAGGTTTGAAGAACGTTACAGCTGGTGCTAACCCAATGGATTTGAAGCGTGGTATGGATAAGGCTGTTGCTATCGTTGTTGAGGAGCTTCGCAAGCTCTCTCAGGAGGTTGGTAGCGACATCTCGAAGATTGAGCAGGTAGCTACAATCTCAGCTAACAACGACAACGCCATCGGTAAGCTCATCGCTGAGGCTATGGCTAAGGTGAACAACGAGGGCGTTATCACAGTTGAGGAGGCTAAGGGTACCGAGACTCACGTTGATGTTGTTGAGGGTATGCAGTTCGACCGTGGTTACATTTCGGCTTACTTCATGACCGACACTGAGAAGATGGAGGCTGAGCTCGAGAAGCCACTTATCCTCATCACCGACAAGAAGATCTCTACAATGAAGGAGATTATGGGTGTGTTGGAGCCAGTAGCTCAGAATGGTCGTTCACTCCTTATCATCGCTGAAGATGTTGATGGTGAGGCGTTGTCAGCACTCGTTGTGAATAAGTTGCGTGGTACATTGAAGATAGCAGCTTGTAAGGCTCCGGGCTTCGGTGACCGTCGTAAGGATATGTTGGAGGATATTGCAATCCTCACAGGTGGTACAGTAGTTTCTGCTGACAAGGGCATGAAGCTCGAGGACGCTACTATCGAGGTGTTGGGTTCTGCTGAGAAGGTTGTTATGAACAAGGAGACAACTACAATCGTTGATGGTACAGGTACTAAGGAGGCTATCTCTTCGCGTATCGCAATGATTCGCGGTGGTATCGAGTCTGCTAAGTCTGACTACGACCGTGAGAAGTTGCAGGAGCGCTTGGCTAAGCTCTCAGGTGGTGTGGCAGTACTCTACGTAGGTGCTGCGACTGAGGTTGAGATGAAGGAGAAGAAGGATCGTGTTGATGATGCTTTGGCTGCTACTCGCGCTGCTGTTGAGGAGGGTATCGTTCCTGGTGGTGGTGTGGCATATATCCGTGCCGTAGCTGCTTTGGAGAACCTTAAGGGTGACAACGAGGATCAGACAACAGGTATCCAGATTGTTAAGCGTGCAATCGAGGAGCCATTGCGCCAGATCGTAGCTAACGCTGGTGGTGAGGGCTCAGTTGTTGTAAACAAGGTTAAGGAGAGCGAGGGTTCAATGGGTTACAACGCTCGTGACGACAAGTACGAGGATATGCTCGCAGCGGGTATTATCGACCCAACTAAGGTGTCACGTGTAGCTTTGGAGAACGCAGCTTCAATCGCTTCTATGTTCCTTACAACTGAGTGCGTATTGGCAGAGAAGAAGTCTGACGCACCTGCTATGCCTGCAATGCCACAGGGTGGTATGGGTGGCATGATGTAGTCAGCTGACACATAATTAGAGTAGCGTCATCTTGAAAGGTGACGCTATTTTTTTAATAAAATAGGGTTGACCACTTTGTCGTTGGCCAACCCTATCTTATTGCGTTTTAAACGAGGTGTTACTCAATCTCCCAAGTCTCGCCTGAGCGAAGCAAGTCGTCCATACACTTAATCTTTGCTGACTGCTGCACCTCTGCAACCTGCTCCTCAACCTTCTTGTCGTATACGTTGTTGTCCTGCACATCGCGGATAACGCCCACAGCGACAGGGTATTCGGGATACTTCATCGCTGCCAACATTGAGTGGAGTGTAGTATCCTCGGTGTGAGCATCGTGTGTCAAGATGTCGTCAAGTGTATAGCCGTCCTCGCCTACGGTCACAACCTTCAGGCGCATATCTTCAAATACCAAGCCCTTGTTGTTGCCCTCGCCGAAGAGCATCTTCTCGCCGTGCTTCAGAGTGATGGTGTTCTTAAGACGAGTCTGACGGTCGCCAGCAAATGCTGCATGTGTCTTGTCGTTGAAGATTACGCAATTAACCAATGCTTCCACAACTGCCATGCCCTTGTGCTTTGCAGCTGCTACGAGGCAATCTTTCGTAAGCATAACCTCCATGTCGATTGTGCGGGCAAAGAATGTACCCTTTGCGCCGATTACCAACTCGCCGGGGTTAAATGGCTTCTCAATGGTGCCGTATGGCGAAGTCTTTGTAATCTTGCCGAGCTTTGTGGTAGGAGAGTACTGACCCTTTGTAAGACCATAAATCTCGTTGTTGAACAAAATCATGTTAAGGTCGATGTTGCGACGGATAGCGTGGATAAAGTGGTTTCCACCAATAGCCAATGAGTCGCCATCGCCCGAGCATACCCAAACTGAGAGCTCAGGATTTGCTACCTTGATACCTGTTGCAATGGCGTTAGCACGACCGTGAATGGTGTGGAAGCCAAAGGTCTTCATGTAGTATATGAAGCGAGACGAGCAACCGATACCCGAAACGAATGTGAATTTATTATGTGGAATGTCCAGAGCATCAGCCACCTCAGGCATGGCACGCTGAACTGCATTCAAGATAGCGTGGTCGCCACAGCCTGGGCACCACTTTACAATCTGGTCACTCTTGAAATCTGCGGGTGTATATTTATATTCTGCCATAGCCTTTTATAGTAATGAATTAAACTTATCCTTCAACTCAACGATTGTAAATGGTTGACCTTCTGTTTTGTTATACTGCTCGAATGTGTAGCTTTGGAACATTTGACGCAAGTAAGATGCGAACTGACCCTCGTTAAGCTCACAAACAACAATCTTCTTATGACCCTTCAACAACTCCTCCACGCCATGTGGCATAGGATTGAGGTAGTTGAAGTGTAAGAGTGAAATGCTCTTACCCTCCTCCTGGAGTTCCGATACGGCACTCTGCAAGTGACCGCGTGTACCTCCCCAGCCGATAACGAGTACGTCAGCATTCTTATCGCCCATAACCTCAGGTGTAGGCAACTCGTCAGCTACCAACGCCACCTTCTTCGCGCGTGTGCGTGTCATCTCCTGGTGGTTAGCTGGGTCGTATGAGATTGTGCCCTTCAAGCAATCCTTCTCCAAGCCACCAATGCGGTGCTCCAAGCCCTCCTTGCCTGGGAATGCCCAGCCACGAGCCAACTTCTCGTTACGTGCATATGGCATGAAGTCGCTCTCGCACTTCTCGACGATAGGTGGGCAGATAGTAGGGTACTCCGCCATTGAAGGTATGCGCCAAGGCTCCGAGCCGTTGGCGATAAAGCCGTCGGTGAGCAAGATTACAGGAGTCATATGTTCCATTGCAATCTTCGATGCCATGAAGGCGTAGTGAAAACAGTCGCTTGGTGACGATGCTGCGATAACCACCGCATGACACTCGCCGTTACGACCATAGAGAGCCTGCATAAGGTCGCTCTGCTCGGTCTTTGTAGGCAGACCTGTTGAAGGGCCACCGCGCTGAACATCAACTACCACCAATGGAAGCTCTGCCATCACCGCCAAGCCCAATGCCTCGCTCTTGAGCGACAGACCAGGACCTGAAGTAGTTGTTACAGCAAAGTTTCCTGCATAGGCTGCGCCGATAGATGTGCAGATACCTGCAATCTCATCTTCTGCCTGAACGGTCTTAACGCCCAAATCCTTGCGCTTTGCAAGCTCCTCCAAAATCACAGTTGCAGGAGTGATAGGGTATGAGCCGCAGAAGAGTGGCAAGCCCGACTTCTCGCTCGCTGCGCAGAAGCCCCATGCAGTCGCTACGTTACCGTTGATAGAGCGGTAAGTACCCTTCTCGAGTGGAGCAGCCTCCACCTTGTAGGTGTTTGCAAATTGGTGAGTGTTTGCTGCGTAGTAGTAACCTGCGTCAATAGCACGCTTGTTAGCCTCGGCTACAGCAGGGTTTTTCTTTGCAAACTTCTCGTCGATATATCGCTTAGCGTAATCCTCTGGGCGGTTGTAGATGTAGAAGCAGATGCCGAGTGCAAACATGTTCTTGCACTTTACCACCGACTTGTTGTCAAGACCCATGTCAGCCAACGCTGCACGTGTCATCGATGTGATGTCAGGAATTACTACGTTGTAACCCCCCAAGCCAAGTTCCTCGATTGGGTCAAGAGTTGTAAAGCCTGCCTTCTTGATGTTATCCTCGGTGAGTGTGTCACCGTCGATAATCACTGTAGCATCTTTCTTCAACCATTTGCGGTTAGCCTTCAACGCAGCTGGGTTCATTGCCACCAATACATCGCAGTAGTCGCCAGGGTTTGTTACCTTATTGGCACCGATGTGTACCTGAAAGCCCGATACGCCAGCCACTGTACCTTGTGGGGCACGAATCTCGGCAGGGTAGTCAGGGAAAGTTGAGATTCCATTTCCGATTAATGCGGAAGTGTTCGAGAAGAGCGTACCTGTGAGCTGCATGCCGTCACCCGAGTCACCCGAGAAGCGGATTACAACCTCCTTCAGCTCTTTCGCATTGAGATTCTCCATAGTAAGTTTTGTTATTTAGTTTATGTTGTTTCTGTTTCACTTGAAAAAGTGGGTATCCACTCCAAAGGAGTGTTTAACCTTACAAAGATATAAGATAATTTGTGACGTTGTCCTTTTATGGGGCTTTTTTTATTGATAAATATAGAATTTCTATATCCAATCATTTTATTATTGTGAAATGGATTAATTTTCTTTAACTTTGTGTGTAGGCGTAAGCAAATATTAAAAACCTAAATAGAAAATAGACTTATGAAACGATTCATGATTTTTGCGATTGCATTAATTTTGGTGACTGCTTGTCAAAATCGCGAGTGGCCCGCAATCGTAATGCCCGAGAATGCACAATGTTACGATGATCCTGTGACAAACGGAGCTGCCGACCCTGTGTTGATTTGGAACCATAAGAGCAACCAATGGGTGATGTATTACACTCAGCGTCGTGCCAATATGCCAAACCCACAAGGTGTGGATTGGGCTCACGGTTGTAGTGTAGGTATTGCCACTTCGAAAGATGGTAGCGAATGGACATATTATGGTGTTTGTCAGGGCGATAAGATGTTGTCAAATACCGACCCCGAGAAGTGTCATACGTGGTGGGCTCCCGATGTTATCACTGATGAGAATGGTTTGTTCCATATGTTTGTGACCTACGTTCCAAATATCACAACTGATTGGAGCGGTCCTCGAGATATACGTCATTACACATCGGAAGATGGATTTAATTGGGATTTCCAGTCGGTGCTTCCACTTGAGGCTGAGCGTTGCATTGATCCTTGTGTGAAGAAGATTGGCGATAACTGGTATATGTGGTATAAGAACGAGTCTGTGGGCGGTTACACATGGATGGCGAAGAGTCCTGACCTCTATGATTGGGAGGTTGTAGGCGAGATGACACGTGATGTGGCACACGAGGCTCCTTATATTTGGGAGTATGACGGTCGTTATTGGATGATTGTCGATGCGTGGACCAAGCATATGCGTATCTACACATCTCAAGATGGCTTGAATGGTTGGGAGTTCTCATCGGATATTACCCCTGGTGGTCATCCTGCGGTATATATCATTCAGGGTAAGCCTATCATCATCAGTCATCTCCATGTTGGCGGTCGTCCTACGGTTATTCTGTTGCGTGAGTTGAAATATGAGGAGGGTAAGTTCTCTTTGAAGAAGTAGTATCTCTCCATCGTATAAAAAATGGTTGCTTCCATCGCGGAGCAACCATTTTTATTTTCTCTTACCTCGCTTTCCTCTCGGCGAGATATACGCCCGTTAGAATCAACACTGTGCCGACCATTGCTAGCGAAGTAATACGCTCGTCAAGCACCGCCCACGCCGTCACCATAGCCACAATAGGGTTGATGTATAGGTAGTTTGTCGCATCCACTGCACCAAGCCGCTTGATAACTATGTTCCACGCCAAGTAGCATCCCAGCGACGCTAACACGCCGAGATAGATGATATTACCCCACACCATTGGGCGGGTGAGCATCGCCCAGCTAACGCCCCACGGCTCAATCAAGAAGTAGGGCAGGAGTGTCAGCATACCATAGAAGAAGACCTTGCGTGTAATCATTGCCGAGGAGTATTTGTCCTGCAACTTCATGATTGCGATGCTGTAAATAACCCAAGTGATAACAGCTCCGAAGGTGAGAATATCGCCCGTAGGATTTAGCTTTAGAATGAAATTGCCATTCATCACCACCATCGCTACGCCTATCAACGACATCAACGAATAGGCATAGAGCCTACGGCTTGCGCCTACGCCTTTGTTCATAATGTTTACGGCAAGCATCGTCAGCAAAGGAGTTGCGGCAATGATAATCGCTACGTTCGATGCCTGAGTATAGACCAATGCTGTGTTCTCCAACAGGAAGTAGAGCGAGCCACCCGTTATGCCGAGCAGCACCATCAGTAACTCATCTTTTACGCTGCGACAAAACCACTCCTCGCGCTTTACGAATGGCAACATCATCACATACGCCAATATGAATCGCAACATCATAATAGCCGCAGGCGAAAGCCCCTCCTGCAATAGGAGTTTCGAGCTGATGAATGTTGTTCCCCAGATGGCAGAGGTGAGGATTGCTAAGATGTGATATAGCTTCTGCACGACTATCTTATTGAGTTCATTCTGATGCTTGCCTTCACTATCGCAATGGCTCTGATGCGGCTGATTTCTATATCCTTATCAGCGTGGTGAGGGTTTTGACTTACCAACTTGACGTATCCCTCACGCTCCGACTTTTGAATATATTTCACTGTTATATACTCCTCGCCGTCGAGGTCAATCGAAAGCAAGTACATATCACCCCAGAAGATGTTGTTCACATCTTGTAATTGTTTGTATAGCACAATGTCGCCACTCTTAAGAAGCGGGTACATGGAATCTCCCACAATGTATATCGCTCCGTCGCATTTGGGGAGGTTGGGAATGTGAATGTAGTTTATGGGCTTGTTTGCCTCCTGCTCGGTGAATAGAGGTACCAATCCAGCCGTGCCCTCGATTGAGTACAATGGCACGCTCTGCATAGGTAGCGATGAGTCGGAACGGAGTCGGAAGGCTGTGTAATCGGGCTCGGCGTTGAATATGTTGCCTTTGCCTGTCTCCAGCCAATCGGGATTGACGTTCAAATCTTGAACAAGGATATTTTTATTGCGGGTTGATAGTCCACACTTCCCTGTTTCTATCATTGAAAGAGCTGCTTTGCCAATGCCAAGTCGCTGAGCTAATTGCTCTTGCGTTAAATTGAGCTCTTTGCGTATTAGCTTAATCTTACTACCCATAGCTATTCTATAAATAAAAATTATATAAAATAATTGTACTTATGTGGTACAAAATTCAATAACTGAACTTATCTTTGTAGTGCAAAGTTAAGCAATTTACATGGAATAAACAAATAAATTAAAGTAAAAATCAATTATGTACGTAGTTTCATCTAAACTTTATCTTGAATTGACCACCCGTTTAGTGGAGTTGGTTGCCGAGAATGGCTACTATTCGGGGTCATTTGAATTTGAATTTGAAGGGGTGTGGTGTGAGATGATCCTTTCGGCTGTCGTCTATCATCAGGAGAAGCCCGATGAGTGGGCTTCCTATCCAGCTGTGGTTGATATGATGCCTGTGTGGTGGGAATTTCACACCTTTATTGACGGAAGCGAGGTGTTGAACGATATGTCGTTCAATGAACTGAGAACTTATTTCAAATCGTTGTTGTAGTTATGGGAGAATTGGGAAAGGAAATTTCAGACTTCGACGTGTGGTTGAACTCAGTACAACCTATATTGGTTGAGGAGAAGTTGTCACATACAGGGTTGCCACATGACGGTGTATCAACATTTGCGGAGTTTGCCAAGCATATATATCCGTTCATCGAGATACAACCGTTTCATGAAAACTATTATCGCCTGCTGGAGTATTTTGCCACAGGACGCATACGCAAACTTATGGTGTCGATGCCGCCACAGCATGGTAAGAGCGTGGGTGCGAGTACGTTGTTGCCAGCCTATATGTTGGGATTAAATCCTGATACTCGTATCGCCATAGCCTCCTACTCGGCATCGCTTGCCAATAAATTTAATCGTCGTGTGCAGCGTATTATTGAATCGAAGGAGTATGGTGATTTGTTTCCAGAGTCGCGAATTAAGAGTGGAGGTAAGCCACCGCAGTATCTGCGTACGGCCGACGAGGTGGAGATTATCGGATATGATGGAGGTCTGCTGTCGGTGGGGCGTGAAGGCTCGCTGACGGGTAATAGGGTGGATTGTTTTATCCTCGATGACCTATATAAAGATGCTATGGAGGCGAACTCGCCGCTTATTAGGGAGAATTGTTGGGAGTGGTACACCTCGGTGGTGCGCACACGTATGCACAATGAGTCGCGCGAGTTGATAGTATTCACTCGCTGGCACGAGGAGGATTTGATTGGTGTGCTGCGTTCTCGCGAGAGGTGTGTCGATTTGAGTCGGTGGTCTGACCTCGACACTGTGGGGCGTGATGATTGGCTATGCATTAATCTTGAGGCGCTAAAAACGGGCACTCCCACCGAGATAGACCCTCGTAGAGCGGGCGAAGCATTGTGGGCAGAGCGTCAAAGTCGAGAGCTGTTGGAGGCGAAGCGCAGGCTCGACCCCGTGAGGTTCGAGTGTATGTATCAAGGACGTCCGTCGTTGCAGGGAGGCTTGTTGTATGGCACAGGCTTTTCCACCTACAAGGAGCTGCCGCGCGATATTGTGCGCCGAGCCAACTATACTGATACGGCTGATATGGGAGATGACTTTTTGTGTTCGGTGAGCTACGCTGTGGATAGTGATGGAGTGATATATGTGTTAGATGTGGTCTATTCGCGTGAGCCGATGGAGGTGACCGAAGGTATGGTTGCCGAGATGTTGCAACGAAACGATATTCGTAGTGCTACGATTGAGAGTAATAATGGCGGAAGGGGTTTCGCCCGAGCTGTGCAGCGGCTGGTGCCACGTGTGCGTGTGGAGTGGTTTCATCAGGGTGCAAATAAGGAGGCACGCATTCTGTCGAACTCGGCTACGGTGTTGCAGATGATGCGTTTTCCGCACGACTGGGCTACCCGCTGGTCGGAGTTATACTCCCACTTAATGACTTACAGACGTGACTTTCGTTCCAATCGTTGGCACGATGCCGCCGATGTAGTGACGGGTATTATTGAGAAAGAGAATGGTCAGTCGGTGAAAAATATTACAAAAGTTAAATTCTCGTAGAGGATTGATGTAAAGTATAATAGCCTCCAAGTGGGAGGCTATTATAACATATTGCAATGACTGTCTATTGGAATTAGATGTGGTAATTCTTGTTGTCACAATGAGGTAAGTTTGGTGTTATAACCTGCTTTCAACTCGTCGAATAACTCGCTGACCTTCAAAATTTTGTCGCAGCGCCATGCGTTCGAGCCTGCGAAGGCGTAGCCGTGGTCCATTCTGCCCTTGTAAGCGTTATAGAGTGCCAGCATGATGCAGTATGGCGAGTTAGTTACGTCACACGTCTTGATGCAGTTGAACGGACATGCCTTTGGCTTTTTTAGACCCTCCTTCACGGCGTCGAGGAACCCGTTGCGGATTGCTCTGCCTGGCATGCCAACAGGGCTCTAAATTATTGTAACATCTTCCTGTGAAGCATTGATGTATGCCTGCTTGAAGCCTTCGTCGGCATCGCACTCCTCGGTTACTATGAAGCGTGTGCCCATCTGCACAGCATCGGCTCCCAATGACATGATGTTGTGAATATATTCGCCTGTATATACTCCTCCGCCAGCGATTACAGGAATGTGCTTTCCGTGCTGTTGCTCCAACTCGCGTGCAGCTGCCACAACCTCAGGTACGATAGCCTCTAAAGAGTATGCCTCGTCGTTGATTTGCTCGTGAGAGTAGCCGAGGTGACCACCCGCTTTAGGACCCTCTACAACCACTGCGTCGGGTACATAACCATACTCGCCAATCCAGCGACGGCAGATGACCTTCAGGGCGCGTGCCGATGACACGATTGGGGCGAGTTTGGTGGTTGAGTTGCTATCTAAGAATGAAGGCAGGTTAAGAGGCAGACCAGCACCTGCGAATATGATGTCGGCTTTTTCGGCAATGGCAGTCTTCACTAAGTCGGCAAAGTTGGTTAGGGCAACCATGATGTTTACACCAATGATGCCTTTTGTCTTCTCTTTTGCTTTGCGAAGCTCCTCTTTTAATCCATAAATGCACGCTTGGTTAAAATCCTTCGAGAATTCGTTATAGATGACGCCGAGACCGGCTGATGAGATAACGCCTATGCCGCCAGCATTGGCAACGGCTGAGGCGAGTCCCGAAAGTGAAATGCCTACACCCATTCCTCCTTGTACGATGGGTACTTTGGCAAGTAGATTTCCGATTTTTAATTCTTTCATTGTTTATGATTGTTTTGTGCAAATGCGTGATGTATCTGCATAGTTGCGTATCCAAATAGTTTTGACAAAAATATATAAAACATTCAAAATGGGAAATAAAATGTTGCAAAAATCGAATATGTGACGTGAAACGTCTAAAATTGTGGCGTAATGAATTTGCAGAAGAACTTGTGGGAGTGAAAAACTTTAAAAAAATATTCTTTTTTGTGTAAAAATTCAAATCGATTTCAGTATCGCCACGTAGGTTTGTGTCAAGGAAATAAATATTAACAATTAAAATAAAAAGCGATATGAAAAAGTTATTATCTATGTTGGCAATGGTGATGGTGTTGAGCTCAATGATTAGTTGCGAGAAGCACGATGAAGTAGTTTCGGCAGCGAGCCTCCCTTATGAGGTTACGGCGTTTGTTCAGACTCACTTCCCAAATGTTGAAATTTTGAATGTAATAAAAGATTACAGTGGTCAAAAGGCTTATGATTTCGAGATTACATTAAATGATGGCACACGCCTCGATATTTCGAAAAATGGCAAATGGAAAGAGGTAGAGAACTATAAAAAAGGTGTTCCTTCTTCAATTATGCCAATGTCGATTGTTGCTTATGTGACAGATAATCACCCAGATGCGATTGTAGTTTCGATAGACCGCGAGCGAGGCTACGAGGTAGCATTAAGCATTGGATTAGATGTTGTTTTCGACCAAAGTGGTAATTTTAGTCGTTACGACAACTAAGGTGTAGATAAGTGTAATGAATTAGTGAATTGGTAATTGTGAAAGAGCCCCCGAAAGGTTGCGAAAACCTCTCGGGGGCTCTTGTTGTAAATGATTGATATGTTGAATATTATAAAATATCCTCCAAACGTGCAACAGGTGCTATATCGTAACTTGACAACATACCCTGTTGGTAGCGGTAATAGCCCGAAATGGCAATCATAGCAGCATTGTCGGTGGTGAACTTAAGCTCAGGTATGAACGTGCGCCAGCCACGTCGTCTGCCAGCCTCGGCAACAGCCTCTCTTAAGCCTGAATTGGCGGATACACCACCCGCTATGGCAACGTCTTTTATGTTGGTCTTTTTTGTTGCCTTGATGAGCTGCGTAAGTAGAATGTCGATGATGGTTTTTTGCAGTGAGGCGCAAAGGTCAGCCTTATGCTTTTCTACAAAATCGGGATCCTCCTTTACATGGTCACGCAGGGTGTAGAGGAATGATGTTTTAAGTCCCGAGAACGAGAAGTCGAACTCGCCTTTTACGTGAGGCTTGGCGAATGTAAATGCCTCAGCATTACCCTCTTTTGCCAATCGGTCGATGACAGGTCCTCCCGGATAAGGCAAGCCCATAACCTTGGCACATTTGTCGAATGCCTCACCTGCTGCATCGTCGATTGTTGAGCCAATAATCTCCATATCGAGAGGTGATGAAACCTTTACAATTTGGGTGTGTCCTCCACTTACGAGAAGACACAAAAATGGGAACGATGGGTGTGGCATTTCGCGGTCTGGCAGGTCGATGAAGTGCGAGAGTATATGTCCCTGCAAATGGTTCACCTCGACCATCGGAATGTTGTTTGCAATAGATAGTCCTTTGGCAAATGATGTACCCACCAAAAGCGAGCCAAGCAAACCCGGACCTCGTGTAAAAGCAATGGCATCGAGTTTGTCGGGTGTTATTCCAGCCTCTTTGAGTGCTGTATCAACAACCGGAATGATGTTTTGCTGATGAGCGCGAGATGCTAACTCGGGAATGACGCCACCGTATTTAACGTGCACAGCTTGTGATGCTATAACGTTGGAAAGCAGTGTGGTATTTTGAATCACAGCTGCCGATGTGTCGTCACATGATGACTCTATGCCAAGTATTGTGATGCTCATATTAATGTTTTTTGTATGTTTTTTTCTATTTTAATAGAAAAATAGTTACTTTTGTAAGATTAATGATCTTAGTCGCATGCGCAAAGTTACAAAAATATTGTTAAAGGTGCTATCAGTTACGCTATTGTTTCTGATATTTTGTCCTATTGTGCTGACTTTGATTATCTCTTTGCCTTCGGTGCAGAACTACGTGGTGGATAAAGCTACGCGATTCGTCTCTGAAAAATTGGATACTCGTGTCGAGATTGATAGAGTGCGCTTAGGATTTCTTGGTAGCGTGCTCGTAGATGGTCTCTACATCGAGGATTACCAGCAGGATACGTTGCTCTACGCAGGACGAGTGAAGGTTCATATTACCCGTATCCCCGATAACTCAGGATTGTCTTTGCGCAATGGTATTCTGTCGAATGTTAAACTCAATCTGCGTGAAACTCCTGCGGGAGTGATGAATATCAAGGAGGTTGTAAATCATCTGAACATAAAGAAGAATCCCGACCGCGAACCTTTTGCTTTGCGTGTTGAGGACGTGCGATTGGATAATTTTTCATTGGTGATTGAACGTAAAAAGCACCGTGAGCCTACGTATGGTGTCGATTATGGCGATATGCATATCAATCATGTGTCGGCGTTTGTGGATAACTTCTATGTAGAGGGTGGCGTTGTTGGTGGATACATACGCAACTTTGCAGCCGTAGAGCATTGCGGATTTGTTGTCCAGAATTTTACGGGTCGTTTCCTCGTGGATAAGGGCGTTGTGGACCTGAAGGATTTTGAGGTGATGTCGAAAAATTCAGATGTGCGCCTACGTTCGCTGGTGTTGCGTGGTGAAAATTGGCAGTCATATAAGGATTTTGTTCACAACGTGACCATTGAGGGTGAACTCTATAAAACCGCAGTATCGACCGACGATATTGCCCATTTTGCTCCCCGTCTATTACCTTGGAATTTATCGGTGCGCGATGCCAATGTGAAGGTGCGAGGTACGGTAGCCGATATGGTTGTCGATGTTGATAATTTGAAATTTGGACAGAATAGTTCGTTGCAGGGTGAGGTGGCATTGCGAGGTTTGCCTAAGGCGAAGAGTGCTGGTATGTCGGTTAATTTGCAGAATCTATCTACGAATGCAGCCGACATGAATATGTTGCTTGGAGGTATTACGGGAAAGCCGTTGCCAAAGAAGGTGAAGGAGATAGCAGGTGCTGCTGGTGAAATGAATGTAGCAGGAACGTTTAGCGGTGGTATGCGTGCCTTCACTTCTGATTTGGATATCATCACGCAGGCTGGTAATGTGGCTCTGGCGGCACAATTTGAAAATCTCGCAGCTAAGAAGATTATTGATGATAAGGGCGTTGAACGCATCTCTCCTGCTACGTCAATGCTTGAGGCTGACGCATCGTTAAGCCATGTAAACCTTGGTACGTTGCTTGGCGAAAAATTGCTCGGTGGTGTAAATGCTACACTGCACTTCGGTGGCGTAAGCTCAAAGTCCAATGTGCGAGGTCAGTTGCGCACAGAGGTGGCTTCACTTGAATTTAACAATACCGACTATAAGGATTTGTGGCTCGAGGGCACCATCGACAATAAGAGCTTCTCGGGTGAGTTGTCGGGTGAGTGTGCTCCGATAGATTTCTTGTTGATGGGAAAGGCTGACTTGAATGGCGAACGCCCGGTGTATGATTTCCGTCTGCGAGTTGATGATGCCGATTTGCATGCCATGAATGTCAATAAGCGCGATTCGTTATCTCATTTGGCATTCAATGCCGAGCTGTATGCTGTGGGACGTAACATCGATGAGATGAGTGGCACGCTTGATATTAATAACTGCGAATATCGTTACAATGCCGACACCCTTTCGTCGGGTACTATTCGATTAACATCTCAAAGTTCCGAGACAAGACGAGAGCTCAATCTTAATTCCGATTTCGCCGAAGCTACTTTCACTGGTCCTACGTCGTATGCCGATTTGGGTAGTTATATGAAGTCGGCAATGCAGAAGTATTTGCCTAATTTGGCAACGGATAAAGATCTGTATATCCAAAAAGAAGATGAGCAGGGAGGTTATTCTGCTCTATCTTTGAAGGTGAAGAATATCGACCCATTGCTTGATGCGGTTGCGCGAGGTGTGCAAATCGCAAATGGCTCGACGTTGAATTTTACGATGAACCCTATGACCAACCACATATTGCTGCGTGCTGAGTCGGAATATGTGGAGATGCGAAATACGTTGATTGCTAACCTCAATGTCGATGTTACCAATCAGGGTGATTCGCTAGCGTTGTATGCGCAATCGGAGGATTTGTATATGGGAGCTATCCATCTGCCTCAGTTGGCTGTGATGGGAGGTGCGAAGAGCAATAGAGTGGTAATGTCGGCAGGCTTCCGTGATAAAGAGAAGGTGTTTGAGGGAGGTGTGGCTATGATGGCACGCCTGCGTAGAGTGGAGCCTAAGAAAAATGCTCAAGTAGATGTTTATATCTCGCCTTCGACAATCACCACAGGTGAAAAACAGTGGAGTATCACCTCTGATGGCATAACCATCGACACGGCCCGCATAGTGGTCGATAATTTCTTGGTAAGAAGCGCCCATCAAATGTTGAAGGTCGATGGAGTGGCATCGCGCCACAGCGAAGACTCCCTGCGCGTAGAGATGCGAGATTTTGAGATAGAGCCATTCATGGGATTTCCATTGCGATTGGGATATAGCGTGAAGGGTTTGGCAAGTGGTGAGGCTTCGATGCAAGCTGTGCTGAACAGAGGTGAGTTGGAGGCTGATATTAGAATTGATAGCATGACAGTTAATTCAACTCCCGTTGCGCCTTTGGGTATTGACTCTTGGTGGGATCTTGAGCAGCAGCGTGTGCGAGTGAAGATGAAGAACCTCAGGAGTGGGAAAGATATTGTCACAGGATACTATGCCCCTGCCTCAAACCGTTATTATGCTGAGGGTGAGTTTGATCACATTCCGCTCTTGATGTTAGACCCTGTGTTGAAGGGTGTGGTGTCGGAAACAGAAGGTGAGGCTTTCGGAAAACTCGAGATTTTAGGTCAGGGTCGTCAGGCAAAGCTCAATGGTGTGATTGATGTCGAGAATTTGGCAACGACTGTGGACTACACGCGTGTGCGCTACTCGGTGCCTAAGGCTAAGTTGAAGTTCCAGGATAACCATTTGATAGCTACGTCGGCTCGCGTTTATGATCCGGAGCATAATACGGGTCAGTTGAATATGGACTTAAGTCTTGAGCACCTCTCGAATATAGCCTTTACGATGCGTCTTACGCCACGTAACATGGTGGTGCTGAATACAACGTTGCAGGATAATGACCTGTTCTACGGAAAGGTATATGCATCGGGTGTGGCGACAATCAATGGTAGCAAGAAGGGTACAACACTCGACTTGGTGGGAACAACCGAAGGAAACTCGCAGTTCTTCATGCCTCTATCGGGTAAGAGTGATGCAGCCAATGCCGACTTTGTGATTTTCGAGAAGCCGGGTGTAGAGATTGATTCTACAAATTACTTGATGCGTAAGAAGATGATGTATGAGCGCAGTCGTAGGGCAACATCGTCGAGCGCTGGTACCATGAATATAAACTTGGATTTGACAGTTACCGATAATGCCGAGGTGCAGTTGGTTATTGACCCTACGGTGGGTGATATTATCAAAGCGCGTGGAAATGGAGCATTGTCAATGCGCATAGTGCCAAGTGCTAATATCTTCGATATGTATGGTGATTATACCATCACCGACGGAAGTTATTTGTTCACGTTGCAGAACATTATCAACAAACGCTTCTTGATTGAGAATGGCTCTACAATTACGTGGACGGGCGACCCGATGGACGCACGATTGAATATTGATGCGATTTACAAATTAAAGGCGTCACTGCAGCCGTTGCTTTCGTCAACCACGTTGGATAATGTGACACGTGCGGTGCCTGTTGAGTGTATAATAAACCTTACCGAGCGTCTGTCAAATCCAACCGTGACATTCGATATTCGAGTGCCTAATGCCGACTCGGAGATTCAAAATGCGGTAGCCAACCTATTGAACAACCAGCAATCAATAGCAACGCAGTTTATGTATCTGCTGGTTAGCGGTGCGTTCTACTCCGACTCCTCGACCTCGTCGAACATGGGTGCGACAGCATCTGCAACTACAGGTTTTGAGTTGTTGTCGAATCAGTTGAGTAACTGGCTTTCGAGTGATGACTACAACATCATATTGCGCTATCGTCCTAAGTCGGAACTCACGAGCGATGAGATTGACATAGGCTTTTCGAAGAGTTTGATAAACGATAGATTGCTGGTCGAGGTTGAGGGAAATTATCTGGTCGATAACAAGATGGCTCAAAGTAGTAATATGTCGAGTTTTATGGGAGAGGCATATATCACTTGGCTTATCGACCGCGCAGGTAACTTGAAGATGAGAGGTTTCACTCAAACCATTGACCGTTTTGATGAAAACCAAGGTTTGCAAGAGACAGGCGTTGGTATATACTATAAGGAGGACTTTAACAATTGGAAGGATTTAAAGCGTCGCACACGCGAGCGTTTCATGAGCAAACGTCGTCGTGAACGAGAGGAGCAGCAACGCGAGGCTCAAAATAACAGTGGCGCAGAGCAGAGTGCCATTGGGGTAGAGATAGAGTAGAGAGATATAAAACTTAAATAAATAATTAAAATAAACGTATTATGATTGATTTTCTTCAGGCTGCCGAGGTGGCAGCAGAAACAGCAACGTCAGTAGCAGATGAGGCAACTCGCATGGGATTGTGGGAGCTTTTCTTGAAAGGTGGTTGGTTGATGTGGATACTACTCATGTTGGGTGGTGTGGCAGTGTTCATCTTCGTGGAGCGCTACATGGCTATTCGTAAGGCTTCGTATTTGGATATGAACTTCATGCATCGCATACGCGACTACATCTCAGATGGAAAGATTCGTGCTGCGGTGGATTTGTGTCGCAAGACCAACACTCCTATTGCTCGCATGATTGAGAAGGGTATTGGTCGTATTGGCCGTCCTATGAGTGACATTCAATCTTCAATTGAGAATGTAGCAAACCTTGAGGTGTCGAAGCTCGAAGATGGCCTTCCAATTCTTGCAACCATTGCTGGTGGTGCTCCAATGATTGGTTTCTTGGGTACTGTAATCGGTATGGTGCAGACATTTATGGATATGTCGGCTGCGGGCGGTACAATCGACCTATCGTTGTTGGCTGGCGGTATGTATGTGGCGATGGTAACAACTGTGGGAGGTCTTATCGTTGGTATTCCAGCCTACTTCGGCTATAACTATTTGGTAGCACGTGTCGAGAAGTTGGTATTCCAGATGGAGGCTAACTCAATCGCATTTATGGATATTTTGAATCAACCTGTAAAATAATTAGAAGATGGCAATTAAAAGAGGTTCGAAGGTCGATAACTCATTCTCGGCATCGTCAATGACCGACTTGATGTTCTTGTTGTTGATCTTTATGATTATTGCAACCACGCTTATCAGCCCCAATGCGGTGAAGCTGATGTTGCCAAAGAGTGCCAACCAACTTAAGGATAAGGCTATCACTACCGTGTCAATCAAGAAGGAGGCTGCGGGACGTTACTCTTACTACGTTGAGTTGGAGAATGTGGGTTCGCGTCAGGGTGTTGAGCGCGCATTGAAGGCTCGTCTGGAGGGTCAGCAGGAGCCTACCGTGTCGTTGCATGCCGACAAAACCGTTGAGTGGGACGAGGTTGTGCAGGTGATGAATATCGCCAAGGATAATGGCTATAAACTTATCGCCGCTACCCAACCATAAAAGCGCCAAACAGGGTGATTTCTGCGTTACGCTTGCACTTGAAATGCTCATTTACACTTTGGTAAACTCCGCTTTCTTGTGCTGTGCAAGCCTTGAAATCCTGCCCGTAAAATACTTTTATAAAGCAAGGGAGAGCAATCTCCCAAATTTTGAATTTTGAACCGTCGCTGCGGTGCGAGTGCAGAGGGTGCTTTCACACTTTGCCGAGCCGCAAGAAGGAAACGACGATTTATTCGGCGTAATTCTAAATTCTATTGTATGAATTATTACGATGAAAATGACAATCGCCCAACGCTGTATGCAAGTGTAGCTACGGTTGCGTATGTGATTATTATTGCGGCGTTGTTGCTGTTGACATATTTCCCAATAGCGGAAAGGGTGACACCTGAAATGATGGTGATTGAGATTGTCGAGGAGGAGAAACCTGCACCTAAGCCTGTGGTGACGGCTCAGGCCCCTCGTCATGAAAATCTATCCACAAATCAGAATACCCAGCAGGTGAGTGGTACCGATGAGGTTACGCAGACGGTAAATCAGCGTGCCATATTTCGCAGTAACAAGGGTGGTGTCGATGAGCCTCAAGATGTGGGTAATCCATACGCCAACAAGGGTGAGGATAATCGAGCGAGTGGAACAGGCGGTGGTCTTAACTCGGCAGGTAACGACCAGCTCGATGAGGGTCTGCGTGGTAGAGGCTTAGTGGGTACTTTGCCTGTGCCATCATATCCGGGTAATGTGAGTGGAAAGATTGTTATTAGGGTAACCGTAGACCAGCATGGCAAGGTGACAAATGCTTCGTACGAACCTAAGGGCTCAACATCTTCCGATGCGGGCTTGGTGGCAGCAGCCATAGCGGCAGCTAAGCGTGCGCAGTTTACCGAGAGCCGTAGTTATATGCAGGGAGGTACTATTACCTATAATTTTAAACTGAATTAAGTTATGAAACGAGTTATTTTTATATTGCTATTTGTCTGTTTTAGCTTGAATGTGAGTGCTGGCGATGGTGGTCCAAAGATGATATTTGACCGCACGGCACACGATTTTGGAGATGTGAAACGCAAGGGTGGCGATGTAAT
>JAFPAD010000008.1 GCA_017424405.1 Alistipes sp. | reverse complement strand
CTAAGGTTCTGAACGACAACTGGGGTATCGCTGACGGTTTGATGACCACCGTTCACGCTACTACCGCTACTCAGAAGACTGTTGACGGTCCCTCTTTGAAGGACTGGCGTGGTGGTCGTGCTGCTGCAGGCAACATCATCCCCTCTTCAACAGGTGCTGCTAAGGCTGTAGGTGTAGTTCTTCCCGAGTTGAACGGTAAGCTCACAGGTATGGCATTCCGCGTTCCTACTTTGGACGTTTCAGTTGTTGACTTGACAGTTAACTTGGCTAAGCCAGCTACATACGCTGAGATCTGCGAGGCTATGAAGGCTGCTTCTGAGGGTGAGTTGGCAGGCGTTTTGGGTTACACTAACGAGGACGTTGTTTCATCTGACTTCTTGGGTGACGCTCGCACTTCAATCTTCGACGCTAAGGCTGGTATCGCTTTGACTGACACATTCGTAAAGGTTGTATCATGGTACGACAACGAGTGGGGTTACTCAAACAAGGTTCTCGACCTTATCTCAGTTATGAAGGCTTACAACAAGTAATCTATCGTAAAAGAGATTATACAAAAAAAGGCTGTCCAAATGGGCAGCCTTTTTTATTCTAACGGATTAAGCATTGAAGGGAGAGGACTAAAATTTCAAATCAATAGCATCACCACCCCACACACTCACCTTACGCACTTTTTCATAAAGTACCTCATCATCTGCTACAACCTTCACCTTGAGTGAAAACGGAGGCAACTGTGACACACTTTTAATGGTTGGCATTGAGTGAGTATTTACATATCCCAACAAGCGCACATGTTCACACTCGTCGGTCGCAATCTCAACCCTGCGACTACCACCCAACCCTATCGGAGATGATTTCAGATTAGTACCCACGGGAGCAATATGATCCTCCACTGCTCCGTGCGAAATCTTCTCGCCCAAAGCATCATAGCAAACATACATCAGGTCGATATTGTGTCGCCAAGAGTCATTTGCACTGCACTCCATCGAAAAAGTGAATCTACGCGCCATAGCCAAAGGTTATTATAGTCCAATTTAAATGAATAATATTCTCTACAAAAATAGCAATTATTTGCACATTTTAGGAAAATTTTGTACTTTTGCGTGCATTTTGTTGCGAAATGGAGATGAGCAAACAATATTCCGTAGCGTATAAGGGCTTGAAAAACAGCTCGTTCGACTTTGTTTTCGAGGTCGATGATGCGTTGTTTGCAGCATACGAAAGTCGCGACATTCGTGGTGGCAAGTGCAGTGTTGAGGTGACAATGTTCAAGGCTGAGCATCAGTTGGACTTCGACATTACCATCACGGGTGAGGTAATATGCGAGTGTGACCGTTGTTTGGAGGATTGCACAATCCCTATCGACTATGAAGGTCATCTCGTTGTAAGACTCTCGGATCAGCAGGGCGAGTATGACGGCGAAGTCATGTGGCTCAACCCTCAGGAGAACGAGGTCGATTTAACACAATACATATACGAAAGCATAGTTCTCTCGTTGCCTTATCAGAGGATTCATCCCGAAGGTGAATGCAACCCCGATATGTTGGCACATTTTTCTGTGGTAGACGAGTCTGAGATAGAAGCTATCGAATCTCGCGCCGCAGCTTCAGATCCACACAGCATAGACGAGGGTGACTTCAATAAGTTGGCAGCATTGAAGGCTCTAATGGAACAAGACAAAGAGTAGAACAAAAAATAGAACAAACAATAACTTAAAATTTATATTGCAACATGGCACATCCAAAACACAAAGTTTCGTCTACACGACGCGACAAGAGAAGAACACATTACAAGGCAGTTGTTCCAACTGTCGTTACATGCTCTAACTGCGGTGCAGCAGTACTTTACCACCGCGTATGCCCTGAGTGCGGTTTCTACCGTGGCAAGTTGGCTATTGAGAAGAAGGCTGAGTAATGTAAATTAAAGAGAGCCGCCCTACACAAGCGAGCTCTCTTATTTTTTGTAGAAACCCAACAAACATTAATCCAAACATGATAAAGATTGGTATTGACGCTATGGGAGGCGACTTCGCCCCTGAAGTGGCTGTTGAGGGTGCTGTGATGGCACTTAAAAAGATTGGCAAAGATAGCCGCATTGTGCTTTTTGGTGACAAGGAGCGTATTCTTGAGTTGCTCAAGAAGCATAAGTGTAGCGCCGACAACTTCGACATAGTAGCTACAACAGAGGTTATTGAGATGCACGACCACCCTGCCAAAGCCTTCGCTTCAAAGAAGGATTCAAGCATGACCGTAGGCTTCAACTACCTGAAAGAGGGAAAGATTGACGGCTTTGCCAGCGCAGGCTCAACAGGTGCAATGATGGTGGGTTCGCAGATGGTTATCAAGACCATCGATGGTGTTATTCGTCCTGTAATCTCAACATTCATTCCTATCATCAAGAATAAGCGAGGAATACTTTTGGACGTAGGTTTGAACGTTGATGCTAAGCCTGAGGTTTTGGCTCAGTATGGTCTTATGGGTTCAATCTACGCCGAGGCAGTATTAGGAATTAAGCAGCCTCGTGTAGCATTGCTTAACATTGGCGAGGAGGATACAAAGGGTAATGCACAATCAAAGGCTGCATTTGAGCTTTTGAAGGCTGACAAGAACATCAACTTCGTGGGTAACTGCGAGTCATCGTATATCTTCACCGGCAAGTATTGCGACGTGGTGGTATCTGATGGTTTTGTGGGTAACGTTATCTTAAAGATGGCCGAGGCACTTTATCGTATCAACGACCGTCTAAACCCATTCAAGCCATGGCTTTTGAAGTTGTTGCGTCCTATATTGGAGCCTATTTGCGGCAAATTGTATTGGCACATGAACTTCTGGAATTCGATGAACTATGAGAGCGTAGGTGGTACTATCGTAATTGGCGTGAATGCACCTGTTATGATTGGTCACGGCGGCTCATCGGCAAAGGCTATTTGCAGCATGATTCTCACAATGGAGCGCAACATCGAAAGTCGCGTTTGCGACAAGATGCGCGAGGCATTGAAGAATATCAAATATGCAACAGAGGAGTAATTCAATTGATACAACACACAACAAAAAAGGACGTCGAAATATCTCGATGTCCTTTTTTATTATTGTTTATTCACGTTTTGTCCGCGCATAAACCTATATAACCATATGCAACAATAATAGGCGTAGAGAGGTTTACAGAACAGCTATCCCTTAAATCTCGAACTTTGATTTTTCGGGGAATACCTCCTGAAAAGCATCATGCAAAATTGCATGCAACTCGGCATAGCGCTCCTCTGTTAGTTGCACGTCGTTCACGCATGCCATCTTATGCGTTGGATTCACGATAAATTGACGCAACTTCTTAGCCGAGACTATACCTACCGAAAAATGCTTCTTAGAGATAGGCTCATTGATAATTCTACCCTTCAAGAAGGCGTAGTCGGTAAACATGTATTGGTTAAGATTATTACCCATACGCACTCTTGAGATTGAAGATCTAATCGTAGGCTCGACCTTTGCATAAAGCTCCTCGCACACACTCTTCAACATTGGAGCGCATATATGCTGAGGGCGCAAAAACCACATCGACGAACGCAAGCCAAGAGCCTGACGTGCTACACGTGTTGAGTTGCGACAAATCTGCTTAAACATGTCGAACACAAACAAGTGACGTGTCATGCGAATAACACCCTTGCCACCACGGAAGAAGTCAGAGGGCTGACAACGTTTCATTGGGAAGATATCATCGTTGAAGTAGATAAACTCTTCGTCAAGGTCCTTGATGCGATGCAGGTGCATCTCAATTGGATTACAATTGAACGTAGGCAGATACTCCTCAGGGATTATATCGCTATGCAACACAACATTCACCTCATCACGATTTATCCATTCGGGAATTTGCGACTCCGACGACACAACCAAATGAACCTTTCTAATGAATGGCATATTGGTCTGAATACCTCGAAACAGATATTTCAACGTACCCCAATCACGAAATCTCTTCTCCAAAATAGGAGTCGAGGTGTACTGCTCATATAATTTCTGCCACTCAGGGTCAAGTCCATTAACATAGGTTATAACAATATCCATAATCTCAACCGTTTTCTGTTTTAAATAATCTCCTCACCTTCTATTCTTGCAATGTAGTTACGCCGAACTTAGCCATCTGCTTTTCGGGGCTATGCTTCCACCTTTTGTGCGACCACATCCACAACTCGGGCGAGCGACGTATCATACGCTCTAAATTCGCGGCATAACGACGTGTAATTTCGCCCTCCTCGACCTGCTCCTTGCCATCATATATCTCGACGAAGCTACAATAGTAACGTCCTGCAGCTAAGCGTTCTATATAAGGAAAATATACCGGTACACCGAACTTCATCGCCAATCGTTCTCCGCCCTCGACAAATGCAGTCTTGCGATTCAAGAAATCAAACCACTTCGTATCGGCTTGCAGGCGTGGGCTCTGATCGGACACAAGACCCAACACCGTAGTACGTTCCGCACTACGATTGCGTATATAATGACGCACCGCTTGTGCCATAGGCACCGTTGCTATATTTGACGAGAATTTACGTAATCGACGATAGAAGAGTTCAAACACCACACTTTTCATGGTATGATACACAGCCATAAAATGGCACTCGGTGTCAGTCCAGCCCCACAAGGGGAAGTACTCCCAACAGCCAAAGTGTGAAGCCATAGCTATCCAATCGCGACCCTTGTTTCTCTCGATATGCAGCGGAGCATTATCCCACTGTATAGTCATCATATCGCGCTTGGGTGTAGCACCCGCAAGGCATAAAGTATTGACGATAATCTCGCCTAAGATACTGTAATAGCCTCGCATGATAGCAAGCAACTCAGCTGATGTCTTTTCGGGAAATGAGTTCTCAAGATTTTCGATTATGGTCTTGCGACGATAGCGCACAATACGCAACAGACCAACAAGAATGGGTTGCATAACGCCGTAGCGAAACCACCGTGGAGAATAACCCAACATTCGGCATATCGCCCACAACGACTCAAACGCCGCACGTTGATACCACGCAGGATTGTTATATTTGTCACCCTTGTTGCTCATCACAAAAAACTTTTTTGTGCAATTTTACCATATTATTACGCAAACATAATAAAAATATGGTGATATTCCAAATTACCATCTCACCATTGTACGTCCTATTGTTGCAACAATCTCTGCACAATCCACTGAGCCAATGCCTGAGCAGCTTCGCCTTGCTCCGTGACACCCACGACCTCAGTGAGGAAATGATTGAGCTTTTGAGAATATGCCGCAGCATCAAAATTCCGAATATTCACCACCAGTTCAGCCTCAGTCTCCGACAATTGATATGGCAACTCCCTGAAGTTGAAGTAGTAACCTCTGTCGTATTGAGCCACATCGGGGGCATATAACATGCAAGGTTTGCCCTGAAGCGAGAAGTCGA
Source organism: Alistipes sp. (assembly GCA_017424405.1). Lineage (GTDB taxonomy): Bacteria > Bacteroidota > Bacteroidia > Bacteroidales > Rikenellaceae > Alistipes. Next base: position 22,148 of record JAFPAD010000008.1, on the reverse strand, counting down.
ACATAGAACTTGAATAATCGGTAATCAACATATCGGCCACGCACATCAACTCCTGCATATCGTGATACATAGTACCATCAACAACACCCTCATACGCCACAAGCGACGAGGTATCGACCTTACCAATTAGGTTGGGGTGTAGGCGCACGATGACACTCACCTTTTGCGCATCGAACATCTTTTGCAGTGCTGGAATCACACTTGACCAAGTGATTCGATAAGGTTCTATGCTACCGCTGCGACGGAACGTAGGGGCGTAGAGAACAATTTTACTATCTGCCGAGATGCCATACATCTGACAGATGCGTTCACGAAATCCTGCGTGCAGATGCTTTTGGAAAAACACATCGTTGCGAGGAATACCCATTTCCAACACCTCTCCATCATACCAAAAGGCACGGTAGATTAATTCTGTATGCATTCGACTACCCGAAATCATCAAATCACACACTTTAGAGTCATTCTTAGCCTTCACTATGTAGCTATAACCAAGCTGAGCCTCGGCATCTCGTTCGATGCGTTTTAATGCCACACCTGCATGCCACAACATGAGATATTTTTGTCCCTTGCGCTTATGCCAATATATACGATAAGGGTCCGTGCGAGAATTGGTCACAAGAAATTCTGCTGTTGCCAACAACTTATAATATTGCCATGAACGGAATCGCACGACCTTCACACGCGAATCCACAGCAGAGGTATCAACACCCTTACGGAATACCCACCACACCTCCATATCGGGGTGGTGTTGCAAAAGATATTCCGTCAAATAACGTGGATTACAACCATATTGTTTGAAATTATAAGCCCAACACATCACTCGTTTGGGCTTTATATCAGTGAACAGACATATTGCATAAGATAGCAAATTACCTAATAATTTGCCCATAAGATTAAACTTATACACGATAACCTCTCCGATGCGCTTCATTTTCTAAAATTATATAATCAGTCATACAAAGATAGTCATTTTATCCTTTTATTTGGAAAATATTTCCTAAATTTGCCTATAATTTATTTATAAACTACTAATGACCAAACACTCAATCGACCATCAGGCGCTACGTGCAAAATATAATCCCGACGGGTCGCTGCTAAGGCGCGACCAACTGGAGCTGATTAAAATGTTAGATGTGGTTGCCCAGATATGCGAGCAACACGACATTAAATGGTGGCTAAGCTCGGGCACACTGCTCGGCGCAGCACGTCATCAGGGATTTATCCCCTGGGACGACGACCTTGACATTGTTCTCATGCGCAAGGATTACAAACGATTGGAGAAGATTCTACTCTCACTCGACAGCGACGAGTTTGTGTTTCACAGCCTGAAATCAGACGTGGACTACGTGAATGTGTTTGGTAAATTCCGCAAACGAGAAGGACGCATAAACACCCACAACCGCCGCTACAACTATTACAAGTGGGCAGGCATAGGATTTGATATATTTGCCATCGAGAAAACCTCTTATTTTGCGGCTCGTGCGGCTCAGGTGATTTACACCAATCTGCAACACGTAACATCATACATACGCTGGGGGTGGCTGCGCAAGCCCTTGATTCGCCTTGTACAGCTGCTGTGTTTGGGTATTATCAACCCCATACTACGTCTGATTGGCAAGATTAACCCTAAAGGCGAATATCACTATGAACTGGGCACAGGTTGGGCAAAGCATGTCTTCTTCATAAAGGACACACTACCCCTCACAACCACCCTATTCGAAGGCAAAATATATCCCGTACCACAAAATATGGACGCCTACCTAAGCAACGTATATGGCGCTTGGCAGAGCCTTCCTTCCGAAGAGAGTATCAAACGCAGTATCCATTGCCAAGAGTATCGTGACGAGATATATGGCAAAGAGCAATAATATCCGATTATGAAGAAAGTAATCACATACGGCACCTACGACCTACTGCACGAAGGTCACATCAACCTTTTGCGTCGCGCAAAAGCACTTGGCGACTACCTTATCGTAGGAGTTACCAACGATAGTTTCGACCGCGAACGAGGCAAACTCAACGTACGCAACAACGTGCTGGAGAGAGTCGAGGCAGTGAAATCGACCGGCTTTGTCGATAAGGTCATCATCGAAGATTATGTAGGTCAGAAGATTGACGATGTATTAAAGTACGACGTTGATATCTTTGCCATAGGTTCCGATTGGGAGGGTAAGTTCGACTATCTGAAGGAGTTTTGCGAGGTGGTTTATCTACCACGCACCGAGGGAGTGTCATCAACTATGCTGCGCGCCGAAAGCGAGGTTATGGTAAACATCGGCGTGGTGGGTTGTGGTCGCATTGCCAAGCGATTCATTCCAGAAGCCGCCAAGGTTGATGCCGTACGCATAAATGCCATATACGACTCATCTCGCGAGGCAGCCGAGGCTATTGCACCAAACCCTAATTTGATATGCGACAGCTATGAAGAGTTGGTTGGAAAGGTCGATGCTGTGTATATTGCAACGCCTCACCTTGCTCACTATCACCAAGCAAAATATGCCCTGCAACAGGGTCGTCACGTGTTATGCGAAACACCTATGGTACTTCGCAAAGATGAGGCTGAGGAGTTGTTCGCTTTAGCCAAAGAGCGCAATCTGGTGCTGTTGGAGGCAAACAAGACAGCCTATTGTCCTGCGTTCAACCACTTGATAACACTCATTAAGAGTGGTCTTATAGGTGACGTTGTGGGTATTGACGCGTCAGAGTCAAAGCTCTGGGGTGACGACAAGCTCAAACGAGAGCTCGACCCCGAGCAGGCGGGAGGCTCACTCTACGAGATGGGCTCATATCCGATGTTACCTATTCTGAAGTTGTTGGGCACCAACCACCTAAACATAAACCTATACAGCCGCCGCAACAGCAATGGCGTAGATGTATATACGCGCGGTATAATCCGCTACCACAACGCATTGGCTTCATTCCAGCTTGGATTGGGTGTTAAAACCGAGGGTAACCTGGTAATATCGGGCACAAAGGGCTATGCCTATGTCCCCTCGCCATGGTGGAAAACCGACTACTTCGAGCTTCGCTACGAGGACCAAAACCAAAACAAAAAGTATTTCTACAAGTGGGACGAGCCGGGTCTAAGATATGAGATTCAGGAGTTTGTGTCATGCATAATCAACCATCGCAGCACATCAGCTCGCCTTACTCCAGCCGAGAGCATAGCTATGGCGGACATCATGCAACAATTCGGGGAGAATAAAAATTTGTTCGAGATATGAGACGTGCACTAATCGTTGGCGGAGCTAATGGCATTGGACTAACCATCGCCACACTCATGGCTCAGGATAGTAAATATGAGAAGATATATATCCTCGACAAGGTCGCGATGGATAGCAAGTACGACTGCGATAAGTTCTCGCATCACACCTTCGACTTGCGCAGTGACGACTACTCATATTTCGATCGTTTCTCAGACATCGACACATTGATGATTACCGCCGGCTTTGGTCGTTTGGCTCACTTTGCCGACGTCGAGGAGCAGCACATCATCGACAGTTTCAGCGTGAACACCACAGCCGTCATTCGCATCATACACCACTTCTACAAACGCTTGCTCGGCAACGAAGATTTTTATTGCGGCGTGATGGGCAGCATCGCAGGATTTATGTCATCGCCTCTATTTGCAATATACGGAGCGACGAAGGCTGCGCTGAAGATTTTCATCGAAAGCGTGAACGTTGAGTTGGAGATGGCAGGGACCTCAAATCGCATATTAAACATATCACCAGGCTCGATTAAAGGCACCGCCTTCTACAACGGAGCAACCGACCTAAGCGTTACCACAGCTTTGGGCGCACAAATCATCTCACACCTTGAGAGCAAAGACGACCTATTCATTCCTCAATACGAGGAGATATTCAAGCATGTGTTGGAGCGTTATCACGACGATTTCCGCGCCGAAGGTCGCCACTCCTACGAGTACAAGATGAAAAGCAACAGATAGAGCCCACAATCGAGTGATGCAAACACTCTTACTGCTCAATTTTATTGGTTATTAACGTAAAATAATTTATCTTTGCCTTTGAACGAAATACCACAGGCAATGAATCTTTATAAATATACAATCTTAGTAGCCTTTTTGTCGCTACTCGCTTTTTCTGAGGCATCGGCACAAACTCGACAAACCAAAGAGGAGTACGTCGATCGCTACAAACACATCGCCATCGACCACATGGAACGATATGGCATACCTGCCAGCATCACGATGGCGCAGGGAATATTGGAGTCCGACAGCGGCAACAGCAAACTTGCACTTAGTTCAAACAATCACTTCGGCATAAAATGCAAGAAAGATTGGACAGGCGACAGAGTTTTTCACAACGATGACGCACCCAACGAGTGTTTCCGCAAGTATGACTCGGTGGAGGATTCCTATCAGGACCATGCCGAGTTCTTGGACAAGTCGCCTCGTTATGACTCTCTGTTTGCATATGCGGCTACCGACTATAAGAGCTGGGCTCGAGGTCTGAAAGCCGCTGGATATGCTACGGCTAAAGATTATGCACAGCGTCTTATACGCCTTATCGAGGATAACAAACTCTACCTACTCGACCAAGAGAACGGCTCAGCACTCTATGCCTCACGCAATCGTAGCGAAAATGGCATCAACTATGATTTTGAGTCGCAGAGCAGTGTAAACACTCCATCAACACATCAGGGTCGCATAAATCCCGATCAGTATCGTGTAAGCGAACGCACCTTCAACGGATACAGCGTCTATACGAACAACCTAACAAACATGCTCATAGCTCGCGAGGGTGACACGTTCAAGGATATCGCCCGCACGTTTGTTATTCCCGAACGACTGCTACGTAAGTACAACGAAATTGACCCAAAGAGCACCGCTGACCCTATCGCTGGCGAAATGATATACATCGAACGCAAGCAGATAAAGTGGCAGGGCGAGGAGAGTCATCACACAATAAGCCAAGGCGAGACGCTGACCTCAATTGCTCAGCTCTACGGCATACGCCAACGCAACCTCGCTAAGATGAATAAACTTAAGATTAATGCCACTCTGAAAGAGGGTGAGCAATTACGATTGAAATAAATAAAACCTGTTATGGATAAAAGCCCTTTACGCGAGAAAATTCTCGCTTCGATAATCAACAAATCGACACTCAAACAACACATCTTCGACAACACCTTCACCACACTGAACGAATTGAAGGACGTTCTCTTTGAGATTGCATCGGAACTTGACGATGACCTTGACGGCAAGCTCGACAAGCGCGTACGTATAGAGTACCGCGACCGTGGTAAGTTTGAGGCGCAATTGCAGATTGCCAGCGACCTTCTCATCTTCCGCATGCACACCGACATCTTCGAGTTCGACTCAAAGCATGGAATATGGCAAAACGATTATGTTAAAGAGGAGCGCGACAACTCATACTGCGGCATGATTGACATCTACAACTTCTTGTCGGATTCATTCAAGTTCAACCGTAGTGCCGACGAGGGTTATCTGATTGGTCGCATCTTCATCAACCGCGAGAAGTGCTACTTTGTCGAGGGTAAACGCCAGACCATTCTTCGTCCTGCCGAGTTCGGCTCGCAGAAGATTACGCGCGAGGCTCTTATCGAGATTATGGAGACAGCTATCAACTACGCCATCAATTTCGACCCTCTGACACCACCTTACGAGATTAACAAGCGTGTGACCGTAGATCAGTTCAACACCAAGATGGATAACTCGAAGTTCACAACGGGTAAGCGTTTGGGCTATGAGTATAATTTAGATGATATTTAATAGTTCTCTGAGCAATGAAGATTACAACCAAACTTATAGCAGTGGCTACATTACTCTTGTCAGCCACTACTCTTTTTGCACAAAAGACATTTGAAGAGTTGTCGCAGGTAACACGCCTCAACCGTGGTGTGTATGGACTCGTGTCGATGAACGATGGCGAGCACTACACGGTAAATAAATCGGGTGCCGTGATTCGTCACAGCTACGCAAACGAGGCTGAGTGCGACACGCTCTATCGAGGCAGCTTCGCTTCTTACGAGTTCTCACCCAATGAGGATATGATTATATTGGGCAACAACTATCGTCCAATATATCGTCACTCGTCGTATGCCGACTTCTCTATCGTGCGCCTTGCCGACAAGCAGAGCGTGGTGGAGCTAAAGAACGTGCGCGACCTAAACTTTTCACCCGACTCAAAGTGGGTTGTCTATGCTCAAGATAACAACCTCTTCGTAGCCGAGCTTGGTAAGCCCGCAAAGGCTATCACCACAGATGGCGAGTGGAACAAGATTATCAACGGCACAGCCGACTGGGTATATGAGGAGGAGTATGGCTTCACAAAGGCTTACGCATTCTCGCCCGACTCAAAGAAGATTGCCTACCTACGCTTTGACGAGAGCCAGGTACCTCTGTTCGAGATGATGCGCTTCGACGGAGAGCTCTACAACAAACCCTATCAGTTCAAATACCCCAAGGCGGGTGATCCAAACTCGAAGGTTGAGTTGTGGCTCTACGACATAGCTTCGGGACAGAAGAGCAAGATTAATGTAGGCGCCGAGAGCGACCAATATATCCCATTCATCGAGTGGACACCAGCAGGCGAGCTCTATTTCTTCCGCATAAATCGCAAGCAGAACCACTTTGAGGTGGTGCTCTGCCGCAAAGACGGTACACAGAAGGTTATCTACAACGAGCAATCACCTACCTATGTGGAGCGTCCTTCGCTCGACATCGTGCGCTTTATCGACGAGGATCGTTTCCTTGTGCAGAACGAGACTACAACGGGTTGGAACCACATCTATCTCTACTCGGTAGAGAAGGGTCTTGTACGCCCTATCACTTCGGGCGAGTGGCAGGTGACAAGCATCGTGGAGACTACCGACAAGCACATCTACTACACTTCAACCGAAACATCACCCATACGTCGCAACCTCTACTCAATCGACTACAAAGGTAAGAAAAAGGTACGTCTTACAGAGCTTGACGGCACATACTCAATTGCGCCAAGCAAGGGTATGAAGTATTACATTTCGACCTTCTCATCAGCCTCTCAGGGTCGCTTGGTGGAGCTTCGCAACGGCAAAGGCGAGCTTATCCGCACGTTGGTGGATAACGCTGAACTCAACGAGAAACTCAAGGCAATGCCTAAGAAGGAGTTTTTCACCTTCACAACAGAGCGTGGCGACAAGCTCAACGCCTACGTCATCAAGCCTCAGGATTTCGACCCTGCAAAGAAATATCCTGTACTTCTGACTCAATATTCAGGTCCGGGCTCGCAGTCGGTTGCCGATAGCTTTGGCATGGGCTGGGAGTATGTGATGGTAGGTAACGGCTACGTAGTGGCATGTGTCGATGGTCGTGGAACGGGCTTCATGGGCGAGAAGTTCAAGAAGTGCACCTACGGCAACCTCGGAGCATTGGAGGTAGAGGACCAGATTTCATTTGCCCGCTACCTCGCATCGCAGAGTTGGATTGATGCCGACCGCATCGGTATCTACGGCTGGTCGTTCGGAGGATTTATGGCATTGGGTTGCTCGCTCAAGGGTGAGGGTCTGTTCAAGATGGCTATTGCCGTTGCGCCTGTAACATCATGGCGTTACTACGACACCATCTACACCGAGATATACAACGACCTGCCACAGGATAACCCAGCGGGATATGACGACAACTCGCCAATCAACTTTGCCAACAAGCTCAGTGACCGCACATCGCTTCTGATTATGCACGGCACGGCTGATGACAACGTACATGTTCAGAACACAATGGAGATGTGTCATGCTCTAAACCGCGCAGGCAAGCAGTACGATATGATGATATATCCCGACCAAAACCACTCGATGTTGCCTAATTATTCTTACAACATACGCATAAAGATGATTCAATACACGTTGCGTAATTTGTAATCAAAAATAATTAAATAGTTCTTAGGAGGCTGTCAATAAAATTAGTTTGACAGCCTCTGCTGTTCTAAATTTCCGCCCCACTCTTTGGCACTATTATTGAAGCCCAAAATGAAACCCTAAAAAAAATCAACATGAAAAAATTTTATCTATCTGCAATTTTATTTGTAATCCCGTGGCTTGCGATGGCGCAGGAGGATTCTCTCAAGATGCAGGCGCAAATCGGGGAGGTAGTAATTACCGCATCGGGGCAATTACAAGATAGGACTCTACCAACAACCACAATTCACCGCAAGGAGATTGAGCAGAAGCATAACACTTCTCTCTTACCCACACTATCGCAACACATTCCCAGCCTATTTATTACCTCACGAGGCATGATGGGCTATGGTGTATCGACAGGTGCTGCCGGTGGCATGACCCTACGTGGCGTGGGAGGTAGCCCCACAACGGCATTGATGGTGTTAATCGACGGACATCCGCAATACATGGGACTTATGGGACACCCCATCGCCGACGCTTGTCAATCGTCACTCGCCGAACGAGTGGAGGTATCGCGCGGTCCTGCCTCGGTTGTATATGGTTCAAACGCCATGGGTGGCGTTATAAACATCGTGTCACGTCAAAAACAAGATGACGGCGTGGAGAATGACATCGAGCTTGGTTATGGCTCTTACAATACCCTACAAGCCTCGTTAAGCAACCGCATCAAGGCAGGCAAGTTCACCTCGGCAAGTTCGGTGAACTACAACCGCACCGACTCTCATCGCAAAGATATGGAGTTCGACCAAATTAGTGCATTGGTGAAATTAGGCTACAAGTTCGGAGAGCATTGGGATATTGCCGGCTTCGGTAATTTCACACACTTCAACGCCTCAAATCCCGGAACTGTATCTTCTCCTATCATTGATAACGACTCCCGTATCACCCGATACAGCACTTCGTTATCGTTGCGCAACTCCTACCAAAGAACATCGGGTGCGCTGAGCCTATTTTTCAATCGCGGTCACCACAAGATAAACGACGGCTACTCACAAGGTGAGGCACCTCTCGACTACCGTTTCAGCTCGTGTGACGACATGGTGGGAGCATCATTTTATCAGAACTTCACCCTCTTCAGAGGTAACAACACAACCATAGGAGTCGATTTCCGACACTTCGGAGGCAAGGCATGGAACAGCTACTTGGACGGCTCGGCAGACAAGACCATTGCTGACAAGAGTGCCAACAACATTGCATCGTACATCAACATGCAACAACTCCTGACACACAACCTTTCACTAAACTTAGGCTTGCGTTATGACCACCACTCACAGGTTGGCGAGGAGTGGATACCCAAAGCTGGATTGTCGCTCATATTGCCAAAAAACAAGACATTAAGAGCCATTGTCAGCAAGGGCTTCCGATACCCGACCATTCGCGAGATGTATATGTTTCCGCCTCAAAATCCCGACCTAAAGCCCGAGCACACATGGAACTACGAGTTAGCGTTCGAGCAGACACTTGAAGATAATAACTTTTCCTACGGCGTGAACGTCTACTACATTGATGGTAAGAATATCATACAAACTCGACCTATCAATGGTCGCCCAATGAATGTAAACAATGGCAAAGTTGAGAATTGGGGCATTGAGTGCCAAGCAGCATGGGACTTATCTTCGGCATTGCGCATTTCGGCAAATTACAACTACCTCAACATGAAATATCCTGTTGTGGCAGCGCCAAAGCATAAACTCTATGCAGGGGCAATATTCACCAAAGGACGATTTGTAATTGACAGCGGAGTGCAATACATCAATGGTCTGATTACCCAAACATCGCCCGTGAGCGTGGAGCGCGACATAGTGCTATGGGATGCAGGGGTTGAGTTGAGAGTATTCAAATCAAGCGCAATATATGCACGTGCCGAAAACATTTTAGGGCAACGCTATCAGATAAATGCAGGCTACCCAATGCCTCGAGCAACATTTATGACGGGAGCAAAGTTAAAATTCTAATACGTTATTAATCATGATGCATCAAAACCACATATTCAAGCACCACTCTATCGATCCAACACTCTATGTCGCCGACATAGCATCAATAGCAATTCCTGCCATACATCGTTATGGCAACGAGGAGTGGCAATACACTACGCTGACATGTCAATTACACGGACACGTGGGTATATACTCATTGCTGGGGGCGAAGATGGGACTATATGCTCGCAAACAGATGAAAGCGGAGCCATACACGCTGCATGTTATCTCACACGCTGGCAACACACCTCCAATGAGTTGCTTTAACGATGGTTTACAAGTCGCCACAGGCTCAACACTTGGGCATGGTTTGATTGAGATAAAGAGCAACACCCAGCCAAGCATCGAGGCAGAATTTATGAGTAGTGATGCTCGATTACATCTGCGCCTTAAGCAAGAATACTACGAGATTATTCACAACGAAGTCGCTCTTGCTTTCGCCCGCTACGGTGAGGAGGTTGCATATTGGCAGCAGATACGCCAACTCGCCATCAAGTATTGGCTTGAATGGAATAGAGATAAGATATTTGAGAGAGTAGAATAACATTAGAGGCTGCCTAACGATATTGTTGGCAGCCTCTAATATTAATTTACATTGTAAATTTCACGCCCAAGAAATAGGTGCGTGGCATCATTGGTCCATAGACATAAACCGAGTCACGGAATGCCCCGCGGTCTAAGTCGTGCTGAAACGCATCGAAGAGGTTTTTCACTCCACCCTGCAACTCCATTGATATGCTCTCAGTGAGGTTAAAGTTATAGGCGAAACGCATACCTATATCCCAAAACGAAGGCGTAAGTTCGCTTCTATCCTCGGCGATGTAACCAGCATTGTGCTGCACGAGCATTTGACCCGTGTAATTACCAAATATAGAGGCTTTCATCTTGCGTGTAAGGTCGGCTGTGGCGGTAAAGTATGCGTAGTGGTCGGGCGTACGGAACATGCGACGTTGTGGCTCAACCGAGTCAGACCACTCCTCGGGCTCGTCATAGCGGCTACGCTGAAAGGTGTATCCCATCTGCATCTCGAAGCGGCTCGGAATACCGAACTTAAGTTCTGCTGTCAGACCTCGCACCTTTGCACCAGCGGCATTGTAACGAGTCTGAATTATGTAACCCGCCTCGTTCTCGCCCGTCTTGGCGAGTGTAAAAACATCGTCAAGAATTGTATAAAATCCCTCCACTAACAAATTGGTCTGCAACGAGCCGAAGTTATGGTATAAATCGGCTGAGGCACTCAGACTATGGGAATATTCGGGGCGCAGATTAGGGTCAAGCTCGATGATTGAGGATTGGTTGTTCACTGCGTCAATATGCAAATCCTCGTCGAAGGTCTGTGGGGCACGATAACCACTCGAATAGCTTACTCGCAAGCCTATATCCTTATGAGGGCTATAACGCAAGTTAGCTCGGGGCGAGAATATGATGCGATTCATCATGCTGTGCTTATCCAAACGACCGCCAACCACAAAATTAACCATCTCGCTGCGCCACTCATTCTGGAGATAGACACCCACCGTACTCACCGTCTGCTCCAGCACTCTACGAGAGCCTATTGAGTGGTCACTTAGATCGTTGTAGGAATACTCACCTCCGATGGTAAACTGTGCAGGCATGAATAGACACTTATCCATCAGTAAACTATATTGCGCACCCGCAACCAACGTAAGGTCATTGGTCAAACCATAAGCATCGGGATTCATGCCCGTACCGTAATAGCTGTCGCGATTAATCGTCTGCGCCGAAGCATGAACATCAAGCAGATGATGAGAATTGGGCGAGAAATAGTTCCAGCGCACGCTACCACCATCAATCTTATGGTCGGTTTGCTCAGCTATTTGGGTCATATGAGGAGGCAGGTCGATATTATCTCCGCCACGACGAAACTCGCCTATATGGTGATACTCAGCCGTAAGTTTTGAATTAGCCGAAGTCTTATAATAACCACGAAAGCCGATAGTCTGCGCCTCCATGCAAGTGAGGTCAGTGAAGCCATCACCATTGCGGTCGTAGGCGTCGCGGTCCTTAACCATTCCAAACAGATACACTCCAGCGCGGTAGTCATCAGAGACAAAGGAGCCTCCGAGCGAGGTGTTAAACTCAGCAGCACCACCCTGCAAGATATTTGACACATGCGAAAGGTTGAGCGAATTACGCAGAGGCTCCTTGGTGATGATATTCACCACTCCTCCGATGGCATTCGAGCCAAACAATGCCGAGCCTCCGCCTCGAATAACCTCAACTCGTTCAATCATCGCCACTGGCAACTGCTCCATGCCATAGACACCTGCCAACGATGAGAATATGGGGCTTGAGTCGAGTAGTATCTGCGAATATTGACCATCTAATCCATTTATACGAAGTTGCACAGCTGCGCAATTACCGCAAGTATTCTCAACTCGCAGACCCGGCTGAAAGCGCAATGTCTCGGCAAGATTTGACGATGCTGTATTCTCGAAGAGTTTTGCTGACGACACATTTACGATGGTTGCCGAACTCTTTTTATTAGTTTCATTACGTGTTGCCGACACCACCACAGCGTCCATCGAGAGCACACTCTCTTGTAGAATGAAATTTATCTCCACATTCTTTCCATTCATTACCGTCACCTGCTGCTCTACGCTATTATAATTTAACGACTCCGCCACAACGGTGAGGGAGCCTTCTGGCAGATTTTTCAAAAAGAAATGACCCGATGCATCGGCTACGGTGCCGATGGTTGTACCTTTGATGGATATGGTGACGTAGGGAATATGCTCTTTGGTTTTAGAGTCAATGATATGACCATATATGTTTGCATCACTTGTGCGATGAGCTTGCGCTGCGGCAGAGTTTATACCACAGAGCGATAAAGCGACAATGAGTGCCGCCAATAGATATTTTTTCATTGGATTTCAGTTTATGATGTATATACGAAAACAATCTCGTTACATGACCATAACGAGCGTGGCGTTGCCATAGAACAACGTCTAAAGTATAATTACATCATAACGGGAGGGGCTCGTAGTTGTATATTAACAACCGAGAACGAGTGTACGCACTCTGCCGCAACAGCAATAATGCAACATAGAAGATAGATAGGTGTAAAATCTTGACTCGACAATGAAGCCTTGAGCGCAAGAAACTCCGACAACGTAGCAATAAGGTCGAATTGCGACTTGGTGTGGTCGTGCTCAGGCTTATCGGGGGTTCCGTTATAGATATGCGAATGGACAACAACTCGCCCCTCGAAGCTATGGTTGTGGATAAATAGCGTATTGCTACACAGATATGTAATAAATATCGTGAGTAGCAGAATAGCATATCCCTTGATGGTTTTATGTCGTAGTCTTATCCCCATTTGCCTCGCAAAGATACACCATTTTGCGAAAATAAAAAAAAAGTGACTGTGCGACAACCAGCCGCAACAGCCACTTATACTTGGCATCATAAAATAATAGCCCTCGACTAAAAATACTTATCGCAAAACTCCAATATAGTCTGCTGAACTTGAACGGTGTAGTCAGGGTCGCTGTCGAGCCCATGACCCGAGTGAGGGAAGATGATGAGTTGATTATGCACACCATTCGCATTTAACACCTCTGACATCTTCTTGCCATGTGCAGCATCTACCAACCTATCCTCGCCGCCATACACCAACACCGCAGGAGGTGTTTTTGCATCGACATTATCCACCGGCGAAATTACACACTTAAGAGCATTTATTTCATCAGCTGTTGGTTGTTGAGAATCGAGTTTATCATCAGATACTCCATATACGAATTGATTCATCTGCTCCAAAATACGATCGCGTTCGACCGCAGAGGACTCGTCCATAGCCTTCGCATGAGCGCTCTCAGGAAAGAATAGACTAAAATCAGATGGTCCCACCCAGCTAATCTGAAACTTGATTGGGATAGGCGAACTTTGGGCATAAAGCGACGAGTAGAGCATCGCCAAATGAGCTCCTGCCGAATAGCCTCCAACCGCCATCTGCTTGACATTGAAACCCAACTCCTGGCATTTGGATTTAATAGCCTTGATACTTGCGTCAATCTCGGTCATCATGCTCTGTATGCAAGGATAGTCGTAGCCCGAATTATAGGTCATCGAGTCGGAGTGCATTCGTGTGTAGTTTATCGACGCTGTGATGTAGCCTTCGCCCACATAGCGCTCAGCAGCCCACGCCATATCCTCCTTCTTTCCACTTCGCCATGAACCACCATGAATGAAGAGCATCAACGCCTTGGGCTTTGCATTTGCTGGAAGGTAAAGGTCATACGTGTTGCGATAGCCCTCGCCGTAGCTTAAATCCCTCAACACCTCGCCCTCGGCAGTGTTCCACTGTGCCTGAGGCTGCATGCTCACAAATAATCGTTGCACCAATTTATCACCACCGATAAACAAAATCACAGCCACAAAAGCTACAACGGCTCCAATTATTTTAAACGCCTTTTTCATAATAAGATGATTTAATTCTTGATAAACCTTCTGCAAGATAGCAAAAACCAACAAAATAAACAACCTCACGCCACGCTATTACACAAAAAAAGGCGTCACAACCTCAACAGTTGGACGCCTTTGGCTCATGTGATAACAAATTAGCGGATACGCTCCTTGTACTCACGTGTGCGGCTATCTACGCGGATCTTGTCACCTGTGTTAACGAACAAAGGTACACGAACTGTAGCACCTGTGTTTACAGTAGCAGGCTTCAATGAGTTTGTAGAAGCTGTATCACCCTTGATTCCTGGCTCAGTGTAAGTAACCTCCATATCGAGTACTGGTGGCAACTCTGCTGAAAGAACAGCCTCCTTCTCAGTGTGGAACATAACCTCAACGATCTGACCATCTGCCATCAAATCGTAGTTCTCGATAAGATTCTTGTCGATGTTAATCTCCTCGAAAGTCTCAGTGTGCATGAAGTGAGCACCCAAATCGTCCTCGTAAGTGAACTGGTAAGGACGACGCTCAACGCGTACCTGCTCAATCTTCTGACCTACTGAAGAGAAAGTCTTCTCAACAACGTAGCCATTCTCCAAGTTCTTGAGCTTTGAACGAACGAATGCAGGACCCTTGCCTGGCTTGCAGTGCTGGAAATCAACAACGAGGTAAGTCTTGTTGTCCATCTCAACGCACATACCGATTTTAATATCAGCTGCTGTAATTGTCATAATATTGAAATTTTATTTAGATTTTTCACTTTTACCGCCGCAAAGGTAATAAAAATTCTGTAAACGAAAGAGTTATTGTATGATATTTTAATTTTTTCACTCTTCCTCGGCTACTCACCCCACTTGTAATGAGGGAGTTTCACACCCAAATGCGAGATGATTCGCTCAACGACAGTGCGAAGAGCCTCTTCGAGAGTCTGCGGGTGGGAGTAGAATGATGGCGAGGCAGGCAAGATAACAGCTCCCGCCTCGGTAAGGGTAGTCATATTACGCAGATGAATAAGCGAATAGGGAGTCTCGCGTACAACGAAAATCAGGCGACGGCGCTCCTTGAGCATCACATCGGCAGCACGCTCGATAAGCGACAGCGACACTCCTGCGGCGATACGTCCCACACTACCCATCGATGCTGGCACTACGACCATAGCATCATACTCTGCCGAGCCACTCGCCACTGGAGCAAACATGTCGTTATTGTTGTAGCAGATGATTTTCTTATCCTCAGGTAGTTCGACTCCCTCGAACTTCAGCACTTCCTGCGCTGTGTCGCTGATGATGAGAGCTATCTGCTCCACCTCTTGGGAGCGCAACAACTGCTCCAAGCACATGCGTGCATACTCGCCTCCGCTGGCACCCGTGATGGCTACAACAATCTTCATAATTATAACTCTATTATTTTACACTTTAACCCCAACTCTTGCACACGTTTCAACACCGCAGGCAACACATAACTCATATTACGAAACGACTTCTGGCTATCATGAAATGCTATAATTGAGCCTGCCGAGATATGAGGCATCACCTCACGCAAACACATATCGGGGGTCACCGTGCGGGAATAGTCGCGCGACAACACGTTCCACATAATCACCTTGTAACGCTTTGCTACGGCACGCATCTGCGAAGGCGTAATCTGAGCATAAGGGGGGCGAAACAGATCACTGTGAAGAATATCTTCAGCAAAATCTACATCTTCGATATACTTCTCAAGCGGCATACCCCACCCCTTCTGATGGGAATAGGTGTGATTACCAATCTTATGACCCTCATTTATGATGCGCTGATGTAAATCGGGATACATCTCTGCGTTTTTACCCAACACAAAGAATGTGGCTTTGGCATTATAATGCTTCAACGTCGATAATATCCACTCGGTTATACCCGGAGTGGGACCATCGTCAAATGTGAGAAAGACACCGTTAGGGTCGTCAATCTCCCATATCATATCGGGGAAGAGCTTGCGTATGAAGCCCCATGGTTTAATCTTCATTGGTGCAATATTAATTGGCTTAGTAGCGACTACAAAAGTAATGCTTTTTACGCAATTACGGGTATATATTTTGCAAGAACTCTATTTTTCGTTATATTTGTACATAATTTTAAGCAGAACTGAAGTATGAAACGAGTATTTATATCATTGCTTCCGATATTGGGGGCATTGACAATGTTTGTAGGATGCAAATCCTTCTACGACCTCTCATCGGCTGACAATGCCACAGGAACTCCTTATGAGTTGGTGTTGGTTTGTGCGCAGCCCGAGTGGCAAAGCGGGTTGGGTGACACGTTGCAAGCCATACTTAAACAGCCCGTCAAGGAGCTCATGCAGTATGAGCCTATGTATAACGTTATGCGTATCTTGCCAAATAACTTCAAAAGCCTAACGGAGCGTCATCGCAACATTGTCATAGTGAATGTGGACCCTTCTATTTCCGAGCCAGGTGCTGTTGTGAAATACGACGTTACGGCAAAGCCTCAGATATACATCACGTTGCAAGGTCCTGACACGCAAAGCCTCACAAAGTATGTAAGCGACAACCGCGACAACATCTTGTACGTATTGGAGAAAGCCGAGCGTGACCGCACAATCAACTATGCATCAAAGTATTTCTCGGTGCCTCTACGAGAGGAGATTCTTGATAAGTTTGGATTGGATTTAGCTGTTGCCAACAACTATCAGTTGCGCACCTCGAGTGACGATATGATTTGGATTTCGCAGGAGTTTCCTATGGCAAGTCAGGGATTCTTCATTTACAAATATCCTTACGAAGGAAAAGAGTCACTCACAGCTGAGGCATTGGTAAAGGCTCGTAATCGTTTCGCATCACGCATACCTGGACCTGCCGATGGCTCGTACATGTCCACCGTAAGCAAGATTCCCGATGAGAGTGGCGAGGATTATATACCTTTCGTACCAGAGTACCGCACACTGCTAATTGGCGACCGTCCGTGGATTGAGATGGTTGGTTTGTGGGACGTGGAGAACTACTTTATGGGCGGACCATACGTGAGCTACACTACTCTGAATAAAGCTACAAATGAGGTTGTAACAATCGATTGTTACGTCTATTACCCAAAGACCAAGAAGCGCAATATGCTACGCGAGTTGCAACACTTGGTATATCTTGCTAATTTCCCCACAACACAAAATCAGCAAGCAACCGAATAAAACAAAATATCACATTATAGGAGTGGCGCAATGAGTTGTGCCACTCCTTCTTTTATACGTAACAGGGAAGACGTCTGCAACTCCGCTCTATCCACTAAACGAGAATTAGCTACATCGAGTGTAAATTGCTCAATGTAGTGGTTAGCAAGCGATTTATTATAGGCTATCGCCACCGCCTCATGATTGTAGCACATGCTTCTGTAATCCATATTTGCTGAGCCCACAACAACCACAGCGTCATCGACGACAATAACCTTCGAGTGTAGAAATCCCTCAGTATAACGATACACCTTCACACCACACTCCACACATCGTCTCAGCGCCACCATAGACGCCCAATTTATGAGTGCCACGTCGGTCTTGACGGGGACTATCAACTCCACCACGATACCACTCTGAGCAGCCATACACACACTATCAAGCAGCGATGAGGGTGGCAGAAAGTATGGTGTCGAGATACGTATCGCATGGCGAGCTGCGCCCACAACCTCCATGAATATGTATTTCAACGCCGACGGAGAGGTTGCATCTGAAGTGGAGATGAATTGTATTTGGCATAACGACTGTGGCAACTTGCGACGCAACTCAACATTTGAGGCATGATACATATACCCCACCACCTTAGTCGCCGCCTCGCCCTCGATGCGAATGTGGTCATCACGCCAAAATCCCAACTTACCGCCACCCATATAGCGAGAGGCGATATTTATACCTCCCATATAGAGGATTTGCCTATCTATAATAATTATTTTTCGGTGGTTGCGACGATGACTCGACGGAGTGAGGAACGGAAAACGTAGTGCGCCATAGCATTGAAGTTCTATGCCATCGTGTTGCATTTGAGATAGCACCTTCTTATCCAATCGCCACGAACCCATGGCGTCGTACGTAATCTTCACCCTCACTCCTGCACGCGCACGGCGACTCAGCAACGAGATGATTGTTGAGCCAATATAGTCGTTGTCAATGATGTAATATTCAAATATAATCTCCTCACGCGCATGCTGGAGATCGCGTATTATGGCTGAAAAAGTAGCATTGGCATTATGCAAGGCTGTCACCTTGTTTCGAGCAGACATATTTGCACCCGTCAGCGTCGCAACAACTCGTTGCAGACGATTATAATGGCGAATACAAAGGATTTTATCGGCTCGCGGAGCAGGGCATAAGGTTAGCCAAAACACAAGCGTTGTCACATAAGGACATATTACCATTGCCAAGCTCCACGCCCATGAGGTTGCGGGCGGGAAAGTGCATCGAAGTATGTACATCACACCTAGAATACTCCATGCAGTGTGTAAAATGAAATATAGTGTCATATTTTCTCTATGCAGGCATACTTTGTGCCAAAAAAATTGGAAAATCAAAAAAAAGCCCCTACCTTTGTTTCGTAAGATTTGAGAATTATTAACTCGGGATTCCGATTGAGTGGCAGAAGTCACGATATTGGGATTCTGGCTTTTTTTACTGTTATAAACATGGCAAATGAAATTATCTATTTGACGGCAGAGGGTATGCAGAAGTTAAAGGACGAGCTTCAACACATGCGTTCGGTTGAGCGTCCCGCTATTTCAGCAGCCATTGCCGAAGCTCGTGACAAAGGCGATTTGTCGGAGAATGCAGAGTATGATGCAGCACGCGAGGCGCAGGGTCTTTTGGAGATGCGCATTGCCAAATTGGAGCAGACTTTGACCAATGCCCGCATCATTGACGAGTCGAAGATTGACAAGAGCAAGGTGCAGATTTTGAGTAAGGTAACTCTGCTCAACCACAACAATAACAAGCAGGTGACTTACACCATCGTATCAGAGAACGAGGCAAACCTCCGTGAGGGCAAGCTCGCCATCGGAACCCCAATCGCTAAGGCTATCTTGGGTAAGAAGAAGGGTGAGGTTGTTGAGGTTACCGTACCTGCTGGTGTATTGAAGTTCGAGATTTTGGATATCAACATCTAATAATCGCTTAAAACAACCTTATTTTCAAAACAACGAAGAGGTTGTCCGACAAGCCTGTCGGGCAACCTCATTTTTTGTGGGTGGGAATATTTTAGAGCTTAATCTCGCAAGCGGGCGCTTGATTGCTCCACCTCGGTGTTAAGCATGTTGCTTGATGTACTCCAAAATATCAGCATAGCGCTGCTCTATCACCTTCCAATCCACCACCTTCCACAGTGCATTGACACCCGCAACACGAGCATTGCGGTAGTCGATATAATAGGCATGCTCCCACACATCTATCGCAAGCAGAGGATATAATCCCTCGGTGAGAGGATTACCTGCATTCGGCTTGCTGACAATTTTCAGCTTACCATGTGCATCGCTGACAAGCCACACCCAACCCGAGCCAAACAACGACAAGGCATCGGCTGTCATCAGCTCACGCATCTTCTTCACACTGCCGAACGAAGCATTTATAGCTTCAAGCAACGCCCCGTCAGGTTTTGTCTTGGGCGAGGGTGACAGTTGCTCAAAGTAGAAGCGGTGATTCCACACCTGAGCTGCATTGTTAAACAACGCGCCGTCTGCCGACAACATTATCTGTTCCAGCGAAGCATCGGCATAGGAGGTGTTGGCAATCAGCTCCAGCGTCTTATTGACATACGCCGCCATGTGCTTGTCGTGGTGATAGACGAGGGTTTGCTCCGAGATATAAGGCTCCAAATCTTTATAGCCGTATGGAAGTGGAGTGAGTTCAATTTTACTCATTACGGTGGTCATAATCAAAAATAATTTAATAGATGTTAAAAGCATAATCATGTGTTTTTGACCATACTTGCAAATATGATGCCCTTTTCGACCATAACATACGGGGTAAGAGACAAAACCTCACCTGTGAAATATTTGGAAATTAAAAGATTATTGTTATCTTTGCATTAATTACTATGGACATTATATGCCAAAACTATATATAATAGCTGGTTGTAACGGTGCGGGCAAAACCACAGCTTCGTATGCTGTGTTGCCGGAGATGCTGGAGTGTCAGAACTTTGTCAATGCCGACGAGATTGCCAAAGGTTTGTCGCCATTTAACCCTTCACGTGTATCTATCGAGGCAGGACGCTTGATGCGTCAGCGCATGGACGCACTCATGGCTGATGGCGCAGATTTTGCATTCGAAACCACATTGGCGACACGTTACTACACGCGTTTTATAAAGATGGCACAAGAGAGAGGTTATTTCGTATCACTACTCTATTTTTGGCTACCATCGCCTGACCAAGCCGTCGAGCGCGTAGCTCGACGTGTGATAGAGGGTGGTCACAACGTACCCCCCGAAGTGGTACGTCGCCGCTATTATCGTGGCCTACGATATCTTACGACTCTCTACACCCCAATTTGCGACTATTGGGTGATATATAACAACAGTTCTGTGGAAGGAGTAAAGAAAGTAGCATACGGCACACGTGACGAAATAAGAGAAGTTGTAGATTCGTTATCTTATCGTACAATTTGCAAAATGTAGAAGCGTATGAGTGAATTGGAACTTGAGCAATTACAAGAAAAGATAGATGCAGGTATTCTCTTAGCGCAGCAACGTCTGAAGGAGAAAGTTCTAAGAGAGGATGGAGAACTTGTGGTGATGCGTGACGGCAAGGTCACACACCTAACCGCCGAAGACCTTAAGGAGTAATCCTTTTTTCATAACTCTCTACCCCGAGGTGAAATGCCATTACCATTAGGCATTAGGGGATTTCTGCGGCATTCTGAGCTGCAAAAAACATATCAACAAATAACACAAGCGAAGATCTGCATACGATTTTCGCTTTTATAATTTCATAGTAGCCAACAGCCTATTGGGGGACAAATTTCCCGTTTCTGCACCCAGCGACACAAAAAGAAGCGCCACCCTTGACATCATAACAAAAAAAACGGCAACCATCTCTGATTGCCGCTTCTTCCGTGATCCCGCCGGGGCTCGATTGCGTTACTTACAGCTACGCAATCGTGTACTCTTTAATTGACACCCTCCCAACCTCCCTGAGAGGGAGGCTATTCCCGGGTTCTCGCACCGGCACAAAAAAAACGGCAACCATCTTTGATTGCCGCTTCTTCCGTGATCCCGCCGGGATCCGAATATTCCTTTTTATTAGTTTAATAATCAATTTGTTTAAAGAAATCTCCGATAATCCTCCACCGAATTCGCAGCGAGCTATTTGCTTCATTCTGCAGCAATCGTTTTAGCTTATTGTTTGCAAAGGTAAAAAGAATATTCGGATTTAATGCTATACAAACGTCCTTTTTTTATTGTACACCCTTAATACCCATAAAACAGATTGAATTTTCTCTATACAACTTCTTCTATATCTATTTCAATTCGCTCGCTTTCCAATGTTTCCCATAATGCCAATAAGTCAGGAACCATTTCTTCGGTAACAGGAATTATTGTTCTTTCACCAACCGAAACATTGCAAACCCTATTTCCTTCCAATCGCTTCAATATTATTAGAGGTAAATGACCTTCCTGTATTTTACCTGCAAGAAGAAAGGTATTTCCAATTGTTTCATCCTTTATAAAAATCGTACTTTCTTTTTGATGAAATGCTTTCTTCAAATCAAAATCAGTGTATATTGTCAGATATATTTATTTATATTAATAAAATGAAAGTAGTGTTAGAATCTGAATGCTCTAATTATCAACAACAGAAAAATAGCATAT
>JAFPAD010000007.1 GCA_017424405.1 Alistipes sp. | reverse complement strand
GTTATTTTTTTTTGTATATAGAAAACCAACGCTTTTTTTTCTGCGTTTTTTTAACTCGCTGATATTGAATAATTGAAAAAAAAACAGTATTTTTGCCTATCAAAAAATGATATAAAAAACATTATTAATAATAGTTAAAACTTATAGTTTATGACAAACGAATTGGACCAGATTGTTTTGACCAAAGCTCAGTCGTGGATTGATGGCGATTATGACCAAGACACAAATGCTCAGGTAAAAGATTTGATGGAGAATAATATAAAGGAGCTCACCGAGAGCTTCTACAAGGACTTGGAGTTCGGTACAGGTGGCTTGCGCGGAATCATGGGCGTAGGTACCAACCGCATGAACATCTACACCGTAGGTACTGCTACTCAAGGTTTGGCTAACTACTTGAAAAAGAACTTCGCAGGCGAGCAGGTTAAGGTTGCCGTAGCTCACGATAGCCGTAACAATTCACGCCTCTTTGCCGAGTGGGTTGCCGACATCTTCGCATCGAACGATTTTAAGGTATATCTCTTCGACGCCTTGCGTCCTACACCTGAGATGAGCTTCGCTATTCGCGAGTTGGGCTTGCACTCTGGCGTTGTCATCACAGCTTCACACAACCCTAAGGAGTACAACGGCTACAAGGCATATTGGACTGATGGTGCGCAGGTTACATCACCACACGATGTGAACATAATCGACGAGGTTGCAAAGATTACATCAAACGACCAGGTATTGAAGGGTCTTAACCCTGAGAACATCACTATCCTCGGCGAGGAGTTCGACAAGATTTACCTCGACCGTATCAAGCAGGATGTACAGCTCTCACCAGAGTGCGTGGCTAAGTATCACGATATGAAGATTGTATATACCCCACTTCACGGTTCAGGTGTACGTCTTGTGCCAGAGTCTTTGAAGAACTTTGGCTTCACCAACATCATCATGGTTCCTGAGCAGGCTATCGTAGATGGCAACTTCCCAACAGTGGAGTCTCCAAACCCTGAGGAGCGCAAGACCATGGCTATGGCTATCGACTTGGCAAAGGCTGAGGGCGCTGACCTCGTGTTGGCAACAGACCCTGACTCTGACCGCTTGGGTGTAGCCTTGCGCACAGGCGCAGGCGACTACGTATTACTTAATGGTAACCAGACATTGGCTCTTTTGCTCAGCTACCAGCTCACACGCTGGGCAGAGCTTGGCAAGTTAGACGGCAAGCAGTATGCTGTAAAGACCATCGTTACATCGCAGATGGCAAATGCCGTTGCTGAGCACTTTGGTGTTAAGTGCTACGACTGCTTGACAGGTTTCAAGTATATCGCAAAGATTATCCGCGAGAACGAAGGCGTAGCTAAGTACATCGGCGGTGGCGAGGAGAGCTTCGGCTACTTGGCTGGCGACTACGTACGCGACAAGGACGCTGTATCGGCTTGTGCCTTGGCTGCTGAGGCTGCGGCATGGGCAAAGGACACTATGGGTCTTACACTTTATGAGTGGTTGCAGGAGTTGTACGTGAAGTATGGCTTCTTCCGCGAGTCTTTGGTATCGGTTGTTCGCAAGGGCAAGGAGGGTGCTGAGCAGATTCAGCAGATGATGGTTGATTTCCGCACCAACGCACCTAAGGTATTGGCAGGCTCAGAGGTTGTAAAGGTACTCGACTACAAGAGCTTGGAGGAGACTAACATGCTCACTGGCGAGAAGACACCTATCGAGCAGGATTCAAGCAACGTATTGCAGTGGATTACAGCCGACGGCACTATCGTATCAGTTCGCCCATCGGGTACTGAGCCAAAGATTAAGTTCTACTTCGGCGTTAAGGAGCCTCTGCCATCAGTTGAGCAGTACGACGAAGTGTTGGCTAAGCTCGACGCTAAGATTGAGACTATCAAGGCTGATTTGAAGCTTATATAATTAAGGTATAACACTAAATACCACATAAATCACCCTTGTCGGAGCCTAACTCTGGCAAGGGTGATTTATTTTCTTGGCGGAATAACAGACTATACCCTCCTGCCTCCTAAATGCGACCACAAAAGCTCAATTCCATCGACAGAAACAAAAAAATTCACTTTTTTTGTATATTAACTACAAAAATAGTTGCAAAACTAAGAAAGTAGTTTTATATTTGCATTAGGAAAATGAACTAAAACTGTTGATGTAACCATCGTAACCTTTTAACTATTACAAAACAAACACTACTTAAACAGAAAGCAAATTCACTTTAAACTGAGTATAAACCACTAAAACTAACAAACAATATGGCAAACAGAAGACCTCGTCCACAGGAACTCACTCCTGCCGAATTGGAGATTATGCAGATTATATGGGAACGTGGTGGCACCTTTGTAAATGACATATTAGCCGTGGTGCCTGAGCCAAAGCCTGCATACACTACCGTTTCTACTATTGTGCGAATCCTCGAGAAGAAGGGTTACTTGGCTCACAAATCATTTGGCAAGAGCCACGAGTACTACCCTCTCATCGACCGCGAGAGCTACACACGCGACTTCATGACCAATGTCCTAAATAATTTCTTCGGCGGCTCACCTGCTCGCATGGTGTCGTTCTTCGCTGAGAAGGATTCAATCTCGGTGGAGGAAGTTGATGAGATTTTGAAGATATTGAAGAAGTAAATCCACCCACATATTCATATTAAATCGGGTGTAGACTACCAAAAAGCCTACACCTCGGGGAAACTATACGCCTTATGTTGAAGTATATAATCGAATTTTTGTTTTGCAGCGGCTTGTTCATGGCTCTTTATAAATTATTGATAGAGAGACGTGTATCACATTCATGGGCTCGTAAATATTTGGTAGCGGCAATGTTCCTATCATTTATCATACCTACCCTCGAGCTACCACTCTACCCTGGCGAAACGGTTGTTTACGAGATACCCGTATTCACTCCGTCCGCAACGCCTAAGAGCGACATTCCCGCCTACCTCGACGATAGCGCCATGCCCGTCATGGAGCCACAACTCGAGAAGTATGCGATTGACACCGAGCAGACAACAACATACGAGGAAGCCACCAGCTCAACCATTGATTGGGCATGGGTGCTTGAGCGTGCCATATGGGCGATATACTTCATAATCGTGGTTTTGAATTTAGCCCGTTTTGCGTGGCGCATATACATTATATATAAACTGCGCCGACACTCTCAACTAACAATATACGAACTCTACACTCTTGCCGTCAATGAGCAGGTGCGTGAGCCATTCTCGTTCTGGCGCACTATATATATGAATCGTTCGATGCTCTCGGCGGAAGAGTATAATCAGGTTATCTCTCACGAGTTAAGCCACATACGTCACCATCACACAGCCGAACGTCTTGTGTTGGAGTTGCTGCGTTGCGTGGCATGGTTTAACCCGTTCGTGTGGCTTGCAGGCTCGGCTCTTGTCGAGGTGCACGAGTGGCAGGCCGACAGCGATGTTTTAAATGAAGGTTACGACGTTTACGAATACAGACAGCTCATTTTCCGACAGCTCTTTGGTTATAATCCAGACATGACCAGCGGGCTGGGTAGTAGTCACACTTCTAAAAAACGTTTCCTTATGATGACCGACTTCAAGAAGGGGAAATACTCCTTCCTGCGCCTCGGCGCAACCCTGCCCCTTGTGGCAGCAATGATTTTAGCCTTTGGTGCCGTGCGTGCCGAGACTGAGATTGTAATCAAGCAACCTGCCCCAGCAGTCGAGGTTACCGACAATGCTACACCTTCAGTCGAGGTTGTAGATGACCCCGCACCTGCTCAGGACTCTACCGCGCCTATTGTGTGCGACGAGGAAAACCCCTCTACCGAGCCAGCTTTAATTTCCGAGAGCGACGGCGATGAGGAGTATAACCGCAAGTTCACGCAAGCAACACCACTAATCACCTTAAATCACGGCACTTACGCCTGTGTGGGCTACGGCCTGTCGGACAGGGTAAATCAAGCCGAGACAACCGCCCTGACCAAGTCGGTATTGGCTACGACCTTTAAGGTGGTCAGCGACACCGAGATTGATGTAACAACAGATGCAGGCTGGGATTTTCTTAAATCGGGACGCTACACCTACACCCTGACCAGGGATACATTCACGCTGAAAAACAAGGATGCATCCTACTCGTTTAAGTGTGAGTTTAAAGGGCCTCTCTTTAAAGCCGTACTAGAGTTAATCTTTGACAAGCAGCATGAATATTTCCGCAAGTTAATATTCATCGGTCCGCGCGAGACGAAGGACAAGGAGGTGAGGGTATCATTTGGGCCTAACGGCACGGTCTATTTCAACGGCGAGCAGACCACCATCGAAGAGCTGCGTGAGAAGCACTACATGAACTTCAACGCCCCCATAGTTCAGCCCAACGGCGCATTGGATGGCAATCTGGAGGATGTAATCAAGGAGAAGGCTCAGCAGACATCCGACAAGAGCGAGTCACAGCCTATTGCCAACCCGGTTACGCTGCCCACAGCGACAACTGCGCCAGCAAAGGACGACGACACGCCATTTGTCAAGACCACCGACATCATTCGCCTAACCGTAGACGACAAGTATCTCTACATCAAGGAGGGCGACGACAAGGTTACAAATTTGCGCTTGGCCGAGATTTCAGATGACAACTTCTTCCCACTGGTGCATAAGTTCATCACAAAGAAGGCTTCGTCAAAAACTATCGAGCAGAAGTGGGCGAGCGGCAAAGCATGGAGCTACCCCGTGAGCAATGCGGTGATTGTGGTTGATGCCAAGGATGGTGCTTCGGTAGGCAATGTGCGTCGTGTTCAGGAGTTGGCACACCGAGCTGTCGTACGCCTAAGAGTAGAGGTCCTGAAGGGTCAGACAAAGACCGTCTATGGTCGTCTGTGCGAGAAGGATTGCCAGGTGCTTGAAAGAGCCATTCCAATGAATGTAATCGTCACACCAGAAGCCCAGCAGATTCTCGACATATCACCAAAAACCGATGTTATTCACACTGTTACCGACCAGCAACCTCGTTTCAATGGCAAGGAGGGTCAGGCTGCACACGACGAGTTTAAAGCGTGGGCAAATAATTACCTGAGCAAAAATAAGAATCTAAAGAAAATATATAAAAATTTGTATTTGACAACATTCCCGCTTATCATCGAAAAAGATGGCTCGATAACCTTGGAGAAAGATTTGGGCTTTGAGTGGGGCGGTTATGACAATGTAAGAGATCTAATATTGGCTGATGTTTGTGCCGCAGCACCTAAATGGGAGCCTGCGATGCATAACGGCAAGCCTGTGCGCATGAAATTGGATAAAGAATATTGCGTGGTGCATGTAAAGGGTAAAGAGAGCCATCTGGTATTAGGTCACACTCTTACACCAGACGCAAAGTCTGCGACAAACTCACATTCAGCCAAAAGCGTTCCTCGTGGTGTGGTGGAGAACCCCAAGCAGAAGGTGCTTAACGACGATGATCGTTGCAAGATTAAGATTACCAAAGTAACCCTCACCGACGAGCAGACGGTGGTTGATTTACACGTTGAGTTTTGGCATAATTGGTGGATAAATATTGGTAACACATCAATATTGCAAACCCATGAACGCATCTACCCTATTCAAGACGTGAAGGGTGCTACGATGGATGTTAAGTATTGGATGCCAGAATCGGGTAAGGCTACATTCCAGCTGATATTCCCTCCAATCGAGTGCAAGACCAACAAGATAACCTTTGGAGAAAAGGGCTCATGGTGTATTGAGGATATCGACCTGAGCAACTTGCGCCCAATAAATGAGCAGGAGCATGCTGCAACACCACCCCACTTGGCCGATGGCGAGTACCGTCCTATTGGCGTGATAAAAAAGCCTTCGCAGGATGATGGCAAAGATGTGGTTGACAAAGCAAGAGAATTGCTGCCTATAATAAAGGTCAAGGGCGACAAAATCATTGTCGAGGGAAATCATTACAAGGATTTCGTCGAGCCCGGCAAATATACCTATCAAATCCTCGACGATGGCAGAATTTTAATTAACGGCACTGGCGTGGGATATAATTTTCCATATGAATATGCCACCCTTTCAACGGGAGCAAATATGCTGGATATAATGATACCCATAAATGTTGGTAACACCCAAATCAAGGGTGTGATGTATACCCGCCAAGAGTGGGAAGATTAAACCTCAGGGGTGGTTACACCCCATTACAATTATCTTCATTCGCATAATGAAGGGGCTGCCGAGTTGTTCGGCAGCCCCGTTTTTAGAGTATCGCTATCATTCGCTATCGTTGGTTACACTCCTTAATCACACGAATTTCATTCTCGCTATATGGCGTCTTGTCCTGACGCAGGATATCGTGAAACCACACCTCAGGCTCCTCGCCCGACTCGATTGGAGTATTCCACGCATAGATGGTGTTGGTCTTGCCCGACACGAAGCCCCAATTTATAGCCACAACGTTCTGCTCCTTCATAAGCGGCATAACATTCTGGAATGTGCAGTTATCAATCGTGCGTGCCATATATTCGGTGCAGACAACGGGGCGATTGTGCATCTTGAAATACTTAATCCACTCAGAGTGCACCTCACGACCAGAGTAGCTGTGATAGCTCAACACATCGGAATTTTTGAGCTGCACGCTGCTAATCTTATCAATGCCGAAAGTCCACACGCTCGAGGTCATAGGCTGCGAAGGATTGACCTCACGACCCCACTCAAAGACCTTCTCCAACAAAGGAATCGAATCGTCGCTATTAGGTTCGTTATACACGTCCCACATCACCACACGCTCATCGTCCTTGAACGTAGTCATAATATCCACAACATAAGGCTTAAGCTCGGCAAATAGCTGCTCCTTGTCGGCACGACGCGAGATAAATGGGTCCTTCAACCAACCCGAATTGTGCGTGCCCACCTGTGGCTCGGGCTGCTTGCCGATTGCGCCCTCGGCGTTCCAGCAGTCGTCGAAGATGACGAACATGGTGCGAATACCATGACTCATTGAGATTGCGAGATACTCGTCAATGCGCTTTTTGAAGCCCTCCTTGTCGGCTTCCCACGCCTTGCTGTGCAGGAACACGCGCATCACGTTGAAGCCAAGTTCCTCGGCCCAGCCTAACTCCTTATCGATAAGCTCGGGGCTGAAGGTATCTTCCTGCCACATCTCAAGTTGATTGATGGCATTGCTTGGGATAAAGTTACAACCCGACATCCAAGGCTGCTGGGCATACCACTCATTAGCTCGCTTCTCGCTCCAACGCTTGAACTCCGCAGGTAACTCGGGCTCAGGACTGCTCCACAAACCACTCCATGCCAAAATAACGATAAGGACTATCAACGCCCCACCTGCCAATAGATGCTTCTTTAACTGCTGTTTTCCTAAATAGTTCTTCATATCAGAAAGGTTTTAGTTAGTTGTTCTAACACAAATTTAATCCATTCTCATGAATTTGCGACACGCGCAACAAAGAAAATATGCGCCACACTATCACTTTTGGTCTTTGCGTAGCAAAAATAGTCACACTTTACACCCTCGCACAATAATTGGCACAACCTTTGCGATTAGTTATTACAGCAACGGCAGAACCGTTGCGAGGTTTCTTCATTTATTTAAGTTTGGGTTAGTAGTTTATGGAACTTCTAATGTTCCGAAGATAGGCGGCAATCGTGAGATTCCCGCCTATTTTTTTTGTGTGTGAGCGTTCCATAAACTCCTTTCAGCTTGTACACCTCGGCTGACTTGTCTGCGAGGTGTATTATGTGATAGCCATTATTGCTATGCAACTACGATAATAAATCAAATAGCAGCAGCTCAAATAAATTTGGCTACCGCTATTTAATTTCTTCTCTAAACCCTTGGTTTAATGTCTATCCCACTTTCCCTCTTGGTCTGCTCTCGGTTTCTGCCGCCGTTAGTAGTTATCTTTCATCTCCATAAAAGAACTTCTAATGTCCCGAGAATAGGCGGCAGTCGCCCCATAAAAACAAAAAAAATCCCACCCTCGCGGGTGGGATAAATCACTGAACAACGGAGATTACTCTGCTGCGTTAAGCTCGCTCAACTCGTTGAATAGGCTGCCGTAAGATGACACCATATCACGACGGAAAGCAGCGTAGTACTTCTTTACGAGTGATGCGTTCTTAGGCTCGATTGGGTTGTTAGCCTTAAAGTAAAGCAAATTACGCAAATCAACCGCCTTCTCCATCAAGGCAACAACTGCCTCCTCGTGTGAAGGCTGGAAATATATCGCCATCTCGCAATCAAAAACAAACTCCTCCAAACGGTAGTCAATCTCCTTCTTAAGGATTCTCAAATTAGCCATAATTGTATCTGTTTAATAAAAAGTTATAC
>JAFPAD010000006.1 GCA_017424405.1 Alistipes sp. | reverse complement strand
CGTTGCAAGGCTTTGGGCGTAGAACTCATCTGCCTGGCGGGATATATGCGTCTGGTGGGTGAGACTCTGATGGAAGCCTATGAGGGCAGGATGATAAATATCCACCCCTCGCTGCTGCCTTCGTTTGCTGGCAAGGATGCCATCGAGCGAGCTATGGAGTGGGGCGTGAAGGTTTATGGAGCAACAATCCACTATGTGGACTCCACCCTTGACGGAGGTAAGATTATCGCACAGCGAGCCATCCCATACGAGGATGACTCAATCGACGAGCTAATGGCTATGATACACCCCCTGGAACACCAATTATATATTGACACAATCAAGAAACTAATAAAACAAACGAAATAGAAATGAGAGCATTAGTATCAGTCAGCGACAAGACAGGCGTTGTGGAGTTTGCACAGCAGCTTCGTTCATTGGGCTGGGAGATTATCGCCACAGGCGGTACTATGAAACTTCTACGCGACAGCGGCGTGGAGGTAATCAACATTAGCGACGTTACAGGTTTCCCTGAGATTTGCGACGGTCGCGTGAAAACATTGCACCCAAAGGTGCATGGCGGTTTGTTGGCACGTCGTGACGACGAGAGCCACTTAGCAGCCTTGAAGGAGAACTCCATCGAGTTCATCGACATGGTGTGTGTAAACCTCTACCCATTCCGTCAGACTATCGCAAAGCCTGATGTGACTATGGAGGACGCTATCGAGAACATCGACATCGGCGGTCCATCAATGTTGCGCTCAGCTGCAAAGAACTACAAGGATGTAACCGTAGTTTGTAACCCAGAGAACTACGCAAAGATTATCGAGGAGATCAAGGCAAACGGCAACACAACTGTTGAGACACGTTTGCAGCTCTCGGCTGAGGCTTACACTCACACAGCTCAGTACGACTCGATGATTGCTACATACATGCGTAAGGCTGCGGGCTTGAACGAGAAGTTGTTCTTGGAGTTTGACCTTGTACAGGGCTTGCGCTATGGTGAGAACCCACACCAGCAAGCTAAGTTCTACGGCTCTGCCGAGGCAGGCTCTTACTCATTGGCTAACGCAAAGCAGCTTAATGGCAAGGAGCTTTCATACAACAATATTCAGGACGCTAACGCGGCTCTCTGCATCGTTCGCGAGTTCGACGAGCCATTCTGCGTAGGTTTGAAGCACATGAACCCATGTGGTGCAGCTATCGGCACAGATGTAGTTGATGCTTGGACAAAGGCTTATGAGGCTGACAAGGTGAGCATCTTCGGTGGTATCGTAGCCGTAAACCGTGAGGTTACAAAGGAGGCTGCCGAGTTGATGAAGCCTATCTTCTTGGAGATTATCATGGCTCCTTCATTCTCTGAGGAGGCTTTGGAGGTTCTCTCATCAAAGAAGAACTTGCGTCTTTTGCAGGTAGATATGACCAAAGACGAGAGCGTAGTAAACCAATACGTGAGCGTAAACGGTGGCTTGCTCGTTCAGGATTTGGACAAGAAGACTGCCGAGGTTACTGCTGAGATGTGCGTAACAGAGACAAAGCCAACCGCAGAGCAGGTTACAGACCTTAACTTCGGCTGGAGAGTTGTTAAGCACGTTAAGTCAAACGCTATCGTTGTTGTTAAGGACGGTCACACAGTGGGTGTAGGTGCTGGTCAGATGAACCGCGTAGGTTCTGCCGAGATTGCACTCAAGCAGGCACAGGCTGCAGGCTTCACCGAGGGCTTAGTATTGGCTTCTGACGGCTTCTTCCCATTCGACGACACAGTGACTTTGGCTGCGCAGTATGGCGTAACAGCTATCGTTCAGCCAGGTGGTAGCGTTCGCGACGAAGACTCTGTAAAGAAGGCTAACGAGTGCGGCATCACTATGCTCTGCACAGGTATGTGTCACTTCAAGCATTAATCCATAACTAATCCGCAGATTATGAAGGTATTAGTAGTAGGTTCGGGTGGTCGTTGCCACGCCATTGTAGAGGCGTTAAGCAAGTCACCCCAGGTAGATAAGATTTTCTGCGCACCAGGCAATGCGGGTATCGCCGCATTGGCTGAGTGCGTTGCAATCAAGGAGACAGCCGTTGAGGAGTTGAAGGAGTTTGCTTTGGCGAATAACATCTGTCTCACCGTTGCAGGTCCTGAGGTTGCTTTGGAGGCAGGTATCGCCGACGTATTCAAGGCGAACGGATTGCGTCTGTTTGGTCCTACAAAGGCTGCGGCACAGATTGAGTGCAGCAAGCAATTTGCCAAGGACCTTATGAAAAAGTACGATATCCCAACTGCGGGCTACGAGACATTTGAAGATTTCGATGCTGCGTGGGAGTATGTTAAGGCTGGCTCATTGCCAACAGTGTTGAAGTACGACGGCTTAGCTGCAGGTAAGGGCGTAGTTATCGCCGAGACCTTGGAGCAGGCTGAGGAGGCTTTGCGCGATATGTTGCAGGACGAGAAGTTCGGCAAGGGCAAGGTTGTGATTGAGGAGTACTTGGAGGGTCCAGAGTTCTCTCTGTTGTGCTTCGTGAACGGCACGGAGGTATATCCTATGCCTGTGGCGCAGGACCACAAGCGTGCTTACGATGGCGACAAGGGTCCTAACACAGGCGGCATGGGTGCTTACACCGAGCTTCCATTCATCACCGACGAGGATTTGACTTACGCAATGGATAAGATTATGCGTCCAACAGCAGCGGCTATGGTTGCTGAGGGTTGCCCATTCTGCGGTGTATTGTATGGTGGATTGATGAAGACTCAGAACGGTATCAAGGTTATTGAGTTCAACGCTCGCTTTGGCGACCCTGAGACTGAGGTTATCCTTCCACGTCTGAAGAGTGATATGTATCAGGTATTCTGCGATGTTACCGACGGCAAGACTCCAACCATTGAGTGGGACGAGCAGGCTACCTTGGGTGTTGTATTGGCATCAAAGGGCTACCCAGGCTCATACGAGAAGGGTTACGCTATCGAGGGCACAGAGGCAGTTGATGGCTCAATCTACCACATGGGTACTGCACTGAAGGACGGCAAGTATGTCACTTCGGGTGGTCGTGTGATGATTGTTGTCTGCAAGGCTCCAACACTCCGCGAGGCACAGCAGAAGGCTCAGGCAGAGGTCGAGAAAATCAAGTGTGACAACCTTTTCCACCGCACCGACATCGGCGACAAGGCGTTTAAGTATTAATTCAAAATTGAGTTAGCATGAGTTATATTATAAATGGTAAGGAGTTGGCGCTCTCGCTCAAACAGGAGATGGCAGCCAATGTAGCGACCTTCACCGAGAAGTATGGTCGTGTACCTCACTTGGTGGTTATCCTCGTAGGTGAGGACCCAGGTAGCGTATCGTATGTAACAGGTAAAGCGAAGGCTTCGGAGGAGGTAGGTATCAAGAATACCACAATCCGCAAGGAGGCTACAATCTCGGAAGAGGAGCTCTTGGGTATCATCGCCGACCTTAACGCAGACGATAGTGTGGATGGCATCCTCGTACAGTTGCCACTCCCTAAACACATTGATTCTGACAAGGTTATCGCAGCCATCAGCGCCGAGAAGGACGTTGACGGTTTCCACCCTATGAACGTGGCGAACCTCTGGCTCAAGCAGCCTTGCACATTGCCTTGCACACCAAAGGGTATCATCAAACTCTTGAAGCGTGCGAATGTGGAGATTGCAGGCAAGGACGTTGTTGTCATAGGTCGCAGCAACATCGTGGGTCTTCCAGTATCGAAGTTGCTTTTGAACGAGAACGCAACAGTGACTATCGCTCACAGCCGCACAAAGGATTTGGCAGAGGTTACACGCCGTGCCGACATTTTGGTTGTGGCAATCGGTCGTCCAAAGTTCGTGACTGCCGATATGGTTAAGGAGGGTGCAGTGGTAATCGACGTGGGTGTGAACCGCGACCCAGAGACAAAGAAACTCTGCGGTGATGTTGATTTCGCTGCCATCGAACCAAAGGCATCAGCAATCACTCCAGTTCCTGGTGGAGTAGGTCCTATGACCATCTGCTGCTTGATGGAGAACACCATCGAGTGCTTCTTGCGTAAGATGGAAAAATAATAGGGTAGCACTCTATAAATTAGGTCGTCAGCAATGGCGACCTTTTTTATTCTTCGCAGGCGTTTGAATTATCTTCGGTAGCGGGTGGGGGTGACGCGCAAAGCGCATTACTCCACCGAAGATACGCCCGTAACGAGCGTTCTTCTATTTACTTTGACACCTAAAAGAAACAAAAAAAACGGCAGACTGAAAAGTCCGCCGTTTCTTCTTTATCTAATAGGTAATTCAATTACTCTACGATGCCAATAATGTCGCTCAAACGCTCAATTCCGAGCTTCTCCATCTCCAAAGGCAACTCCTCGATGATGCGCTTGCAGGCATAAGGATCCTTGAGGTTGGCGGCACCCACCTGAACGGCAGTAGCACCAGCCATCATCATCTCAATAACATCAGATGCCGACTCCACGCCACCGCAGCCCATCACTGGAATAGAGCAAGCCTTCGCCACCTGATAGACCATTCGCACCGCAACTGGGAAAATCGCAGGACCAGAGAAACCGCCCATCTTGTTGGCAATCACTGGCTTACGACGCTTTGTATCGATACGCATACCGAGCATTGTGTTAATCAAGCAGATACCATCAGCACCTGCCTCCTCACACGCCTTGGCAATAGCAACGATATCGGTCACATTAGGGCTCAACTTGATAAATACTGGCTTTGTAGTCACAGCCTTCACCGCGCGAGTAACCTCCGCCGCCATCTCTGGCTGCGTACCGAAGCTCATACCGCCATTGTGAACATTAGGGCAAGAGACATTCACTTCAATGATAGCAACTTGCTCCTCCTTGTCAATCTTCGCGCAGCACTCCGCATACTCCTCAATCGAGAAACCGCTGATGTTGGCAACGATAGGCTTACGGAAAATCTTACGCAAAGCAGGTAACTCCTTTGCCACGACTGCATCTACACCCGGATTCTGCAAACCTACCGAGTTAATCAAACCTGCACGGCACTCGGCAATACGAGGTGTAGGATTACCAAAGCGAGCCTCGCGAGTAGTTCCCTTGATAGAGATAGAGCCGAGGATATTGATATCATAAAATGCATTATGCTCCTTACCAAAGCCAAATGTACCGCTGGCAGGAACGATAGGGTTGTCGAGCTTCACGCCACACAACTCAACCGACAAATCAAAATTCTTATCCATGTCCATCTTCATTTACCAAATTATCTCCTCACGTCGCATCACAGGACCCTCCTTGCAGATACGCTTATTTCCTGTCAAAGTCTTACAGCTACAACCCATGCAAGCACCAAAGCCGCAGCCCATACGCTCCTCAAACGAGAGCTCACCACTCTTATCGGTGCAACCACACAACGCCTTCAACATAGGCAGTGGTCCGCACGAGTAGAAGTAGTCGAAGTCAATCTCGCCCTCACGGATTGCATCGGTAACAAAACCCTTAACGCCCATTGAGCCGTCGGCTGTTGATACATATACATCTGCCCCCAACGCCTTGAACTCATCGGCATAGAACACCTCTGAAGCGGTGTTGAAGCCCAACACCACACTCACCTTGCGACCGTCGGCGATAAGCGTCTTAGCCAAGTTATAGAGTGGGGGAACACCCACGCCGCCGCCCACAAGCAGAGGCTTCTGGTTCTCCACATCAGGGTTGAAACCGTTACCCAAACCTGTCAATACATCGAGTTCCACACCCGCCTGCATGCGACTCATCTGCTCGGTACCCTTACCCACAACTTTGTAGATGATAGTGATTGTCTTATCGTCCCAATCGCTAATTGAGATAGGGCGACGCAGATAAAGACCCTCCAATTCGATATTCACGAACTGACCCGGACGCTTAATCCACTGTGTATCACCCTCCAATACCATGCGATACACCTCTCGTGTGAGAGGTGTATTCGCAATGACTTTATATATACCTTTTTTGTACATAATTATTTGCCATCAATGGTTGAAACTCCCATAGTAATCGACTCCAAAGCGTTGAGCAACACACTCACAGTCTCCAAAGCAGTGAACAACGTTACATTGTTCTCTGCCGCAGCACGACGAATGTCGTAGCCATCACGGCGTGTGCTGTGCTGATTAACGTCAATAGTGTTGATTACATAGGTCACGTGACCCTTGCGCAACTCATCGTAAATCTCGGTGCTGCCCTCGCTGAGCTTGCGGAGGTGACGAGTACGAATGCCATTAGCACGCAAGAACTCGCATGTACCCTTCGTAGCCTCAACGTTAAAGCCCAAATCGTAGAAACGACGAATGAGTGGCAATGCACGCTCCTTATCAACATCGGCAATAGTTACGAAAATTGTACCATAGTTAGCCACAGCTACGCCCGAAGACTGCAATGACTTATAGAGTGCGCGGTTAAGGTTCGAGTCGTAACCGATAGCCTCACCTGTAGACTTCATCTCTGGTGAGAGGTATGAGTCCAAACCACGAATCTTCGCAAATGAGAAGGCTGGTGACTTAACGAACCAACGAGTGCTCTCCTTGCCGTAGATCTCGGTGATGCCCTGCTCCTTGAGTGAGTGACCCAAGATTACCATTGTAGCAATCTTCGCCATAGGCACACCTGTCGACTTCGAGAGGAATGGCACTGTACGTGATGAACGTGGGTTCACCTCGATTACATACACCTTGTCGTTCTCATCAACGATGAACTGAATATTGTAAAGACCAATGATACCAATTGCAAGACCCAACTGCTTAGTGTACTCAATAATAGTATCCTTCACCTGCTGGCTTACGCTGAAAGTAGGATATACGCTGATAGAGTCACCCGAGTGGATACCTGTGCGCTCTACATGCTCCATGATACCCGGAATGAATACATCTTTACCGTCGCAGATAGCATCTACCTCCAACTCCTTACCCTGAATATACTTATCAACCAACACTGGCGACTTCTCATTAACCTCTACCGCCGAACGCAAGTAGTGACGCAAAGTCTCCTCGTTAGCTACAATCTGCATAGCGCGACCACCCAACACGAAGCTTGGACGAACCAATACTGGATAGCCGATGTTGTTCGCAGCCTCAACACCTGACTCAATGTCGGTCACCGCCTTAGCCTTTGGCTGTGGGATACCAACTTCGTTCATGATGCGCTCGAAGCACTTACGGTCCTCAGCGTTGTTGATAGCATCAATACCTGTACCAATGATGTTTACGCCCAACTCTGCCAATGGCTCTGCCAAGTTGATTGCAGTCTGACCACCAAGAGATACAACGATACCCTCAGGATTCTCCAACTCCACTACGTTCATAACGTCCTCAACAGTGAGAGGCTCGAAGTAGAGCTTATCGCTGATGGTGTAATCAGTTGAAACTGTCTCAGGGTTATTGTTAATGATGATAGCCTCGTAACCAGCCTCCTTGATAGTCCAGATAGCGTGAACGGTAGAGTAGTCGAACTCAACACCCTGACCGATACGGATAGGACCTGAACCGAGCACCAATATCTTCTTGCGATCGCTACGCACTGACTCGTTCTCTGCCTCGTAAGTAGAGTAGAAGTAAGGTACATAAGTGTCAATCTCACCCGCACAAGAGTCGATAATCTTATAAACTGGGAATACGCCATTTGCCTTACGCAACTGGAACATCTCCGCCTCAGACTTATTCCACAACTGACCGATAAACTTGTCGCTAAAGCCCATACGCTTCGCCTCCTTCAACACAGCAACATCGCCTACATTTGCAGCTACGACCTTCTCCATCTCAACGATATTCTTGAACTTCTCCAAGAAGAGCATGTCAATCTTTGTGTGGTTGTAGATGATAAGCAAATCAACGCCCAAGCGGATAAGCTGTGCAATAGCGTAGATACGGTCATCGGTACCCTTACGGATATACTCGAGCAAAGCCTCAACCTTCCAATCGTCGAACTTCTTGTTGTGAATGTGGCAAACACCAGTCTCCAACGAGCGTACTGACTTCAAGATACCCTCCTCGATTGTACGACCGATACTCATCACCTCACCCGTAGCCTTCATCTGGGTACCCAACTCATTCGATGCGTCGCTAAACTTATCGAATGGGAAGCGCGCAACCTTCAATACTACGTAGTCCAACGCAGGCTCGAAGCAAGCTGGACGGTCGGCAATCATAATCTCGTCAAGAGTAAAACCCACAGCAATCTTAGCTGTAACACGAGCGATAGGGAAACCACTCGCCTTTGAAGCCAAAGCCGATGAGCGAGATACACGAGGGTTTACCTCGATGATATAATAGTTGAACGAGAGTGGGTCCAATGCAAACTGCACGTTACAGCCTCCCTCAATCTTCAAGGCGCGGATAATCTTCAAGGCACTGTTACGCATCAACTGATACTCCTTGTCTGTCAAAGTCTGCGCAGGAGCGATAACCATTGAGTCACCGGTGTGGATACCCACAGGGTCTATGTTCTCCATGCTACAAATTGCGATTGCGGTGTCATTGCTATCGCGCATCACCTCAAACTCAATCTCCTTGTAACCCTTGATACTCTTCTCAACCAACACCTGATGTACTGGTGAAAGCACCAAAGCATTGCGCATAATCTCACGCAACTCCTCCTCGTTGTCGGCGAAACCACCACCTGTACCACCCAACGTAAAGGCTGGACGCAACACAACAGGGTAGCCAATCTCCTCGGCAGCCTTAACACCATCTTCCATTGAGTTCACAACAACCGATGGCAACACTGGCTCGCCAATGCGAACGCACAAGTCCTTAAACAATTCACGGTCCTCAGCCTCCTCGATAGAGTTGAACGAAGTACCCAAAATCTCAACATGGCACTCATCCAAAATACCCTTCTTGGCAAGCTGCACAGCCAAGTTCAAACCTGTCTGACCTCCCAAACCAGGAACGATAGCATCAGGACGCTCATAGCGTACAATCTTTGCCACATACTCCAAAGTCAAAGGCTCCATATACACCTTATCGGCGATATTGGTGTCGGTCATGATAGTTGCTGGGTTTGAGTTCACCAAGATAACCTCATAACCCTCCTCCTTTAGTGCCAAGCAAGCCTGTGTTCCTGCATAGTCGAACTCTGCAGCCTGACCAATGACAATCGGACCCGAGCCGATCACCATAACTTTCTTAATATCTGTTCTCTTTGGCATTTTCTACTCCTCCATCAGTTTAATAAATTCATCGAAAAGATATGTGCTGTCCTGTGGACCCGGTGCACTCTCAGGGTGGAACTGCACTGCAAAGACCTTATCAGCCTTGCACTCAACACCCTCTACCGTACCATCTAACACATTCTCATGAGTGATGCTCAATGCGGTAGCCTTCAACGACTCTGCATCGAGTGCATAACCATGATTCTGAGATGTGAGGTCGATACGACCGCTCTCCAAACAACGTACAGCCGAACCACCGTGGTGACCACACTTCATCTTATATACCTTTGCGCCATAAGCCAAAGCGATGAGCTGCATACCAAGTGCAATACCAATAACAGGAATCTCACCATTCACCGACTTAATCAACTCTACCACTTCTGGCAAAGCCTCTGGGCTACCAGGACCATTAGAGATAAGGATTGCATCTGGATTGAACGCCTTAATCTCTTCCAAAGTAGTATTGTAAGGAACAATTGTCACATTGCAACCGCGCTGATTGAACTGACGAATGATGTTGTGCTTGATACCACAATCCACCGCTACAACATCATACTTATGATTAGCCGTACGCGAGAACCAACGCTTGCGGCAGCTAACCTTCTTCACCTGCTCGGTAGGAAGTGGGGTAGTCTTAATCATCTCCAACGCCTGCTCCTTTGTAGTGTCAATGTTCACGATAGCTGCACGCTGGCAACCCTCATCGCGAATGATACGTACAATCTGACGAGTATCTACACCTGCGATGCAAGGGATACCCTGCTCCTCCAATGTCTCAGAGAAAGTCTTTGTGTAACGGAAGTTACTTGGGCTTTCGTTGCACTCACGCACAACCATACCACCAATCTGTGGCACCTTTGCCTCGAAATCCTCGTCAGTAATACCGTAGTTACCAATCAAAGGATAAGCCATCACCACAATCTGACCGATGTTAGAGGGATCAGATAGAATCTCCTGATAACCCACCACCGAAGTGTTGAAAACGATCTCACAAACTCGCTCGACATTAGCACCATAGCCATAGCCGAGGAACTCGCAACCGTTCTCAAGAACTAACTTTTTTGTAAATGGTTTCATTCCTAAAAATTTTATATTGTTTTGTTTTATCTTTCGTACACAATCTTACCATCGACCATCGTCAGACAGCACTCACCACTAAGTGTCCAGCCCTCGAATGGAGTGCTATGACCCTTCGAGAAAAACTTCTCAGGCTCAACAACCCACTCAGCATTAAGGTCAAATACCGCAATATCGGCAGCCTCACCTTCAGCGACCTTACCACCCAAACCAAATATTTGGCGTGGAGCTTCAGCAAGAACATCAATAGCCTTCTCCAATGAGATGATACCCGTCTTAACCAACTTGGTGTAAATCACAGCAAACGATGTCTCCAGACCCACAACGCCCATAGCGCTACGTTCCAAACCACGTGATTTCTCCTCCGCAGTATGAGGCGCATGGTCGGTTGCCACGACGTCGATAGTACCATCTTGAATACCTGCAATCAACGCATCTCGATCCTCAGCCGAACGGATAGGAGGATTCATCTTGAAGCGACCCTCCTCCTTGAGATCCATGTCACACATTGTAAGGTAGTGAGGACCTGTCTCGCATGTAATCTTCACACCACGACGCTTAGCCTCACGGATAAGGGCTACACTCTCTTTCGTAGATATATGGCACACATGATAGCGACAACCAATCTCCGAAGCAAGTTCTATATCGCGCGCAATTTGTCCCCACTCGCTCTCTGAGCAGATACCGCGGTGACCATTCTGGCGAGCATACTCGCCATCGTGAATATATCCGCCACGCAAAAGGTCATCTATCTCGCAGTGCGCAGCAATGATGCAATCATTTTCGGCAGCAGCCTGCATCGCAGCTTTCATAACCTCAGCCTGCTGAACACCTGTGCCATCATCAGAGAAACCCGCAACATAGGGCTTCAACGCAGCAAAGTCCACCAACTCATCACCCGCACGACGCTCGGTAATGGTAGCATATGGCAACACCTTAACGACTGCCTCTTTAGCAATCAAGTCCAACTGCTGCTGCAAGTGCTCCACAGTATCGGGTGCTGGCGCAAGGTTAGGCATAGAGCACACCGTAGTAAATCCGCCATGAGCTGCGGCTGCGGTACCCGTAGCGATAGTCTCCTTAGCCGAGAAACCAGGCTCACGCAAATGCACATGCAAATCTACCAAGCCACTGCACACTATCTTACCAGCACAATCTACAACCTTGTCATCAGCCTCGATAGCTATATTTTCACCCACAAGAGCAACCTTGCCATCAACAACGGCAATATCCTTCTGCACAGACTTTCCAGCCTGCACCAAGGTTCCTCCTTTAAGAATTATTCGCTGCTTCATATTTATTCACAAAAAAGGCGACCAAACAGTCGCCCATATCTAACAAAAATAAACAGTTGTAACGTCTTGATTACCAATAACGCCAGAAGTTGAAAAACAAGAACCAGAGCATCGCTCTTCAGCATGATGCTTCGCGCAAAGCGTGGTTATGTAACATCTTCGTAGCATAATAAACATTATTTCTCGCAAAGATAAAAAAAATATTTCAATCCGCATATTTTTTAGTCCCCATTTTTAGTGAAATTTTACAATAATTTCACACACTAAAAGACAACTCTCACTCCGAGTTGCATACGCCAACGTGACAACAAATCATCTTGAGTGAGTTTGGCATTGGTAAACTTATACACAGGCACACCGTCCTGCACCGAGCTAATGTTTACAGGCTGCAACCTCACACCCGACACATTGTAGTACGTACCCCAATGACGACACAGCATATTACCAAAATTCATCACATCAAGCGAGAGTTCAATCTTTCGACCACTCTGTGCCCCGAAGTAAAATCCATGAGCCAAATGCAAATCTATGGTATGTTCCATAGGAGTCTGCATGGCATTGCGCTCAGCAAACTCACCACGATGAGAACGCAGATAGTCATCTCTCTCGATGTAACTATTCCAGTTTGCCAACGACTTATCATCGGCAAATATCATACTCTGCATCTGCTCCTTGGTTGGGATATACATCAACGTCGAGCCTAAAACTCCATCGCCATTAAAATCTAC
This sequence comes from Alistipes sp., assembly GCA_017424405.1. Classification (GTDB taxonomy): domain Bacteria; phylum Bacteroidota; class Bacteroidia; order Bacteroidales; family Rikenellaceae; genus Alistipes. The sequence continues at coordinate 7,663 of JAFPAD010000006.1, read as the reverse complement.
CGACTCACCAAAACACAACGAATAACGCTGACCCGAATTAACCTGACACACAACACCTGCGCTAAAGTCAAACAACTTAGCGTAACGCTTGCGATAGGTCATCGCCAACGAGAACTTATGAGGCACATCAAACGTTGAGAACGACAATGAAGGAGAATTCAAGTCGGTAGCATAGGTTCTATTCCAATTCGACGACGAGGACGTTGAAGGTACATCACACACCGAATATGCGTGCGAGAATATATACGACGCCATAAGCGACAATCCAAAATCAAAATCCTTCGACACGCTTGCCGACAGTGAATAGGTATAACCCTTTGATGTGTTATCCAAATAGTATATAGCCGAATAATTGGTCTCCACACTCTTGTAGCCCGCCATACCGCCAGCCGCCGCACTATAATCAGTAGCAGGAACAGCATATACCTCCTTGCCTGAATTTTCAATTGCCAAATTGCGGAACACAGCATTATGCAACGTTTTAGTATACAATGCCTCAACCTGCATCTGCCAACCGCTTCGCAACGTAAGGTGAGCCGCCAAATTACTCTTCAAATTCTGAGGATACCTAAACTCTCGATTCATGGCATTGAGCATAAAACGTGTATTCGACACGTCGGTAGGCGACGGTTTAGCACTAAAGTGCATGTTCGCGGCATCAGCACCAGTCAATTTCACACCTTTCTGCTCAACTCCCGTATTGGAGTAGTTATTCACAATCCACACAAACGGCACCTGACCCGCAAACACACCAATGCCACCATTTACATTCAACTCACCCCAATCGTAATCACGTTTCCACGTCACACCCACACGAGGCGAGAGCAAAAGTTGAGCTCGGGGCACATCGCCAATGCGAACACCCGACCTCTTTGCTATATCCCCAGCGTTAAACTCGGCATTGGGGGTAGGAGTATTAAATATCAACGGCAGGGTAGCACGCACTCCGTAGCTTAGTTGTAAGCCTCTACCCACGCTCCATCTATCTTGCAGATAGAGATTTAGCTCTGCGGCGCGGAATCGAGGTCCCCACGTAGTTGTTCCCGTAACAGCCGGGTCGGTGTAATTATATTCATACACAGCCGCCTTATCCTGCTCGAAATCCGCCACCGAATTGTAGGTATAGGTTCCGTAGGCATTTGCCAAATAGCGATTATGAATATTATACAACTCATGATGCATACCCACCGTAATAGTATGCGCACCTCGGTCGATGAGTAGGTCATCGGTCAGTGTCCACACACCCTGCGTGAGAGCATTCACTCCGGCGTAGCGATTATTCCCAATGTTGATTGTAACACCATTTGTGGTGCCTGCATTCTTGATTATCACGCTCGGCAAATCGCCCTTAACATCGGGGGCTCTACCATCTTCAACACGCGAGAATCCCACACGAAGTGAATTATGAGTCCTATCCGACAGGCGTGACTCCAACGATAGGGTAGCATGATGCGCTCGGCTGTAATTAGCATAACCCGAGTCACAAAATGTGAACGAGGTAAGGCTATTGGCATACTCCTCGGCTTGAGCATCTAAGAAACTATAACTTGCCGTCATACGGTTTCTGCTATCTATATGCCAATCCATATTCACAAGCAGCGAGCCCGACTTCTGCTCAACATCTCTTCGACCAACACCTCCGCCATCATATCCCGTAAGTGTTTTATATCTCTCCGAGACTCGTTCCAGTTCCGATTTATCCAACGCCACACCATCATAACCCCAATAATATGACGATGGACTACGGTCGAGATTCAACTCTCCAGCCACAAAGAAAAACAATCTATCGCGCACAATAGCTCCACCAAGCGTAGCACCATATATCTGCGAAGATTGATCTTGCAGTTTCTCCCTCACTGCCACATCACGACCTGCCGTGGTTCCATACAGATTGTTATCGTTGTAGAACGTATATGCGCTACCACGCAATTCGTTAGTACCCGATTTGGTTATCGCATTGATAGCTCCTCCACCAAAACCGCTCATACGCACATCATACGAAGCCACCACAACATCTAACTGCTCAATAGCCTCCAGCGAAATAGGATTAGCATTGGACAAGCCGCCATTTGTTCCCGACGACGACAGACCATACATATCGTTATTGGCAACACCATTAACCATAAACGAATTGTAACGATTCGACACGCCACCATACGACACACCACCACCTTTGGCAAGCATCGCCTGCGGTGTCAATCGCACCACATCATACAACGAACGCGACACGGTAGGCAATTGCGAGATTTGACCCTCCGAGAAACGATTACCCACCTCACCCGATGCACCGTCTGTGACGGCTACAACCACCTCTTCGATTGCCATGCTTTCGGCAAGCACCACATCAAGTTCCCTGACCTCGCCAACACGTAGCGACAATGGACCAACGAGTTTGGTCTCGAAGCCCACATAACTAACCTCCACCTGATAACCATCTGCCGGACGCACGCCATGCAATGCATAGCGACCATTGCTATCGGTGGCAACAACATAACTACCGCCCGTTTGCGAATGTGATAACACAACGGTGGCACCTACCAATATTTCGTTTGATGAATTCACAACCACACCTCGAAGCGAGGCAGTAGTCACCTGAGCCACGACATTACCAAGGCTCAATAATAAGAAAAACAGTAATAAAAGTCTCTTCATATCCATTCATTTAGGGCATCTATTTACGATGCAAATTAAACGTTCTCTCAAATCACACTGCCTACCATAGGCACAATCGTTGCAAATATAGCAAAAAATTCACTACTTTTGTCTGTTGTTTTTCTAAAATGGATGCTATAGTACAATTTTTTATTGATTGGGGCTACGTGGGTCTTTTCCTATCTGCATTGATTGCAGGTAGCATACTCCCATTCAGTTCTGAGTTGGTGCTTACGGTATTGGTACAGATGGGTCTCAACCCCATATACTGCTTAATATGGGCATCTATTGGCAACACTCTCGGCGGATTAATCTGCTATTGGTTGGGTTATTTGGGCAACATGCAGTGGATAGAACGGTGGCTCAAAGTGGAGAAACAGAAACTCGACAAAGTAGAGCGATTCGTTCGTAAATACGGAGCATGGATGGGACTCTTCAGCACCTTGCCATGGGTAGGCGAGGCAATTATCGTCATGCTCGGATTGATGCGCAGTAACGTCTATTACACAACCCTCGCCATGTTTATCGGCAAAGCGACACGCTATGCATTGATAATTCTCGCAGTGAAGGGTATTAATTCATTGATATAAATAAAAGGTAAAGACATTTTTACGTCTTATTTTCTCTTTTGGTGCGAAGTTTGAATGATTGCATGTGAACAAAAGGCAATCTTCAAATTATGAGAAAATTACTATTTATCATGCTGTCAATGACAGCGTTCATCGGAAAAATCGATGCTCAAGATGTTGGCATTAAAACAAACCTCGCATACTGGGCATCAGCGTCACCTAACTTGGGTTTGGAGATAGGGTTAGGCAAACAAACAACATTGGATATCTCCGCAGGATTCAATCCCTTTACATTCTCCGACGGAAAGAAATGGAAGCACTGGTTGGTGCAGCCCGAGTTGCGCTACTGGACATGTGAACGTTTCAATGGTCACTTTTTAGGTTTGCACCTCATTGGTGGAGGATTTAACATTGGTAATGTGTCATCTTTCCCATTCAGCATGTGGGACGGTTTGGAAAAGAATCGCTACAAAGGTCATGCCTTGGGTGGTGGTATCGCCTATGGTTATGCATGGATGCTGGGCAAGCATTGGAATTTGGAGGCAGAAGTAGGCGTAGGATATGCGCACGCATGGTACGACCAATACCCATGTGCCAAGTGTAGCGATGCCACACTGACCGATGCAAACAAAAACTATTGGGGCATAACCAAACTTGCCATTTCACTTGTTTATCTATTCTAAAACAAACAGACTATGAAACACATCTACAAATTTATGGTTGCCGCATGCCTTATGTTACTTTTTAGCATACATGCCGAGGCGCAAAAAACCAAGACAAGCTATGGTCTGGCTATCGAAGATATTACAATGCAACACATGGGCAATCGCTTGGAGGTGGATTTTAGCATATTCATCGAGGGGCTCAAGATGCGTTCAAATCACTCATTACGCATAACCCCATACGTCACCAATGGCTATGAGATGATGCAACTTCCTGCTGTGATAATTGATGGTCGCCGCCGATATATCGCCCACCAGCGACAGAAGAGCGACATGGTAGAATCGGCAAACACATACATACGTCGATACAACCACAAAGAGCAGATTGTTGATTACCAGACCGATGTCCCTTTCGAGCAATGGATGAGCAAGTCGGAACTCTTATTGCGTGAGGAGTGGATTTCATGCCACGACATAACCTTAGACGAGGCGACAATACCTGTGGCAGTGCTCAACGAGGAGGAGAAAAAAGCTATCGACTCTTCCGTAGCAAGCAAACAATCACATATGGCTTACGTCGTACCTCAGTCCGACCAACCTGAGGAGATTGAAACCATCGAGATACTCTTCCCTGTAAACAAGAGCACCATAAGCGACACTTACATGGACAATAGCGCTCAAATCGGCGAACTTAGCAATGTATTGAAGACCAACAGTTCTATTCAAACAATCCTTCTTACAGGATATGCTTCGCCAGAGGGTCCTTATCAGTACAATATCAACTTGGCAACAAAGCGCGCCGAAGCTGTTAAGAAACATCTCACCAACAGTGAGTTAAGCCCAAGTATCAGTATCGAGACAAAGGCGGCTCCTATTGATTGGCAGGAGTTGAAGAAGTGGCTTGAGGAGAGTTACATAGAAAACTACCGCGACATTATCGCCATCATCGACGACGACGCGATTAAGCCCGCCGAGAAGAACAATGTCATCAAGCAGAAGTATCCTGTGGCTTACAATTTCATGCTGAAGAATTGGTATCCAAAGCTACGTAAAACATCTATTGAAATCGACGGCAGGGCAAAAACTATCGAGGAGGCAAAAGCTCAACTCAAAAGCGACCCATCGAAGCTCTCATTAGAGGATATTTACATGATCGCCCTCACCTACAAGAAGGATAGCAAGGAGTGGAACGACATAATCTTATTGGGCGTAGAAAACTACCCTCAGTCGGTAGAGGCGCGCATTAACGCTGCCAATGTAGCGATGGCAAAAGGCAACTACCAACAGGCTGAACAATACCTCAGCGGTGTGCCTGCCAACATTCCACAGGCGATGAACTCACGAGGCATACTCGCCATGTCGCAGGGCAAATATCAGGAAGCTATGCAGCTCTTCCAGAATGCCGAGAAAACAGGTGTGAGCGAAGCTGCCTACAACATTTCACTCTTGAAAGAGTTAATGACCGAAAATAATTAATCTATTTTTCCATCAGGGGTTGTCCAGCACAAGGTTGCGGCAGCCCCTTTTTTGTCCTCATGATATAACACTTCCAACTCAATGAAATACGAATTACGCAAAGCTACACGTCAATATCTACTCCTGCTGACCATGTTATTATGCACACTACTGCTCATAACATGTTTAGGCAACGATAACCCAAAGAGCGACCAACGAGATTATGATGAGATAAATCGTCTTAAACCTCAAAATGAACAGAGGGTAGAAAATCGCGACAATAGGGGAGAGTAAAAAACAACAGAGGCTGCTAATATTAAATTAGACAGCCTCTGATTTTGTGTATAATGTGAAGATTATTTTTCTTTCACACAACGCACCTGCATACCATTACCACGATACATAGCCTTCTGAGCCTCATAACGATTATTTACCGCACGTGTTGTATTCAGGTCAAAGAACATAGACTTAGACTTATTGTCTGCGGTAGTTCCTGCCGTCCAATAGTATCCAATCCAAGGCATTGGAGCGTGCTCATAACCATAGTTATTCATATTGGTGAGAACTCCGTTCTCGTAGCTACGACGACCTGCGCCAGGCATGAACATCTTCGCACCAGTAGTCTTATCCACCAAATGCCAGCCGTACATATTTTTCACATCAGCAAGTGCAGCAGCGTCCTCCACCTCATCAATATCAAATACCGCAAACGCATCACCATCAGGTACGCGCCAGCCACGAGGACATGGATCATTTACACTTTTAGCCTTACTAGACTCACTCCACAAAGCCGCATCATGCGCCTCATACAACCAATCGAAATCATTATCCTCGGTTCCCAACATAAATGTAAATGGATCGTCGATAGCATAGCCCATAGAGCCGAACTCGTATGGACGCGACTCACCCTCAACCATCTCAGCAGTTACGTAACGGAATAATTTTGTGGCACCGCTACCTGAATAAACCTTCTCATCTTGGTTATCCGAGAACTTATAATCTTTTGGTCGCAAGAATGGATCCTTACGTCCCCACTGGTAATACAAACCATAAGAGGCATAAACATCGTCAATATCTGTTGAGCCATTACTGTTATAGCCAGCTCCCAAATTGCGATCCATAAACACACCTGCCGAAGTTTCAACCTCCACCATCTCAGATGTAAGCCACAAGTGCCAGCTCCAAATAATGTCATCATTCTCATCAAAAGCAGCTACCACAGCATTACCATAAGGCAATCGTGTACCCACCACATTGCCTTTCTCGTCCTCAATATCCTCCGAGCCAATGTAGAATGTGTATGTTCCCTTCTCGGCATCATAGCTATCGTAATCAATCAAATAAATGTCGGTCTGCCAGATTACATCTACTCTTGCTGGTGATACCAACTCGTTGGTCTCGCCCTTGTGAGTAACATCGATAGTGTAACGAGTATCCTTCTGCGAAATCACGTAGCTATTGGCATACGCATTTGTAAGATCTATATTTCGATTTGCCAACGACAAATAACATGACACCTGATGAGAGTTACCCGCCGCCGTAAAGCCCGACATCTTCAACAAACCATTCTCCTCGATTTCATTCTCTTCGGTGGCATACTCACTTGGCGCTACAACCGTCATGGTGCACTTTACCAAATCAACATTTTTCACCTCCCAACCCTCAGGGATTGAAACAACTGACATACTTGATATATTCACCGCCTTGAAAGAGACCTCGATTGATGCTCCAAGCTCACTCACGATACGACCTGGCAACTCGAACTCAAATTCATACTCCTCTTTAGTTGAACACGACAAAAACACTGTGACACAAATCATCACAGCCATTAATGACGTCCACATTTTCTGAAAATAATTCTTCATATTTGATTTCATATCATTATTCGTTCACAAAATATCTGCAAATATACCAAAAACTTACGATATAACCTTACGTCGGACTATTTTTTTCTCATTTACCGACAAACAATCACATCTTTACACACTCCGCAAACGTAGAAACGAAAAAATTATTATGCAAAAACCGCAAAAGAGAGCTCCTCAACCACATGATTTAGACATTTTGCGATACCATATCCATCAAAACAAATTCAGCCGACCCCACAAAGGTCGGCTGAATATTTACAAACGAAGTAGGGTAGTGACTACTTCTTCTCAGGCTTCGAGATTGACTCACGCATTTGAGTATCTGCCATGATGTTCTTCATCTTGTAGTAATCCATAATACCCAAATTACCATTGCGGAAAGCCTCAGCCAGCGCAAGTGGCAACACTTCCTCAGCCAAAAAAACCTTTGCACCAGCCTCCAGCGCCGTAGCCAAAT
>JAFPAD010000042.1 GCA_017424405.1 Alistipes sp. | reverse complement strand
GCGGTACTCTTCCAATGAGAGCTTGCGTTGCTTACTGCTCACTCGGCGTTGGATGGTCGGAGTCGGTGGTTGTTGCTCAACTACATTGGTAGGAAGAACTTCATCAGTTTCCTCTGTAACGGAAGGCACTGCTTCCGTTTGGGCTTGTTTTGCTACTGACGGTAGAGGCTCTGGCAGAATGTCGTCAATGGATGATCCTACGGGTTCCTCTGTTTGCAATTCATCTGCATTATGGACTTTACCCGTACCACTCTTGTAGAATGACCTTGCAGTCATCTTTTCAATAATTTCATCACACTGTTCTTGTGTCAATTCAACTTGTTTTTTCTTCATTCTTTTGAATGTTTTGAAAGTTAATACTATGGTCTTTGTGCACAATTTTGACCGATTATCTGTTGCAAAGAAAATGTGCATACAATTCTGCCACAACTAATTAGGTCTATGTAGGCAATTATGAATTGTATTGCATTCGGGGTGATTTATAAGCGGTGCTGATTGCATAATTCTTCCCAAGTTGAACGGGTAATTATGGATTAGGACAAAATGCTTAATTGAAGAAATTAAGGTCTTAAATCAGATAGCGGATAGACGGACTGCCGAAATGTCGGAAGTTGGTCTATCTGCTGTACTGCAATTATAGAATCAGCGACTATCTGTGTCGGCTGTTCGGAGCAGAAGTTTGCCAAACGGATAGGCATCTGTCTGACAAACGACAATGCAGCGGACGAGATCCGAGACGAGTAGTCGCTTGGGAATATTCTTAATATAATATTGGTTACAATGTGATGTATGCTTAGAAATATATCGTTGTAAACATCTAAAAGTGACACGAACTGTGCCACATACTGCAACAGGCTCACCGAATGATTGAGGTGTGATAACTTATCTATTACTTCGCACCTACAAAACGAAATTGCATATGAGGAAAGAGCCTATTTCAATGACTGATTATCGTGTCTGTGATGAAACGATATGACAAGGAATGACACCTGTTGTTAGTGCCATTGAAGTATGAAAATCTCTTCCTTATTTAGCATTGCGAAACAAGAAAACAAGTGTAATAATTAAAATAATAGCGTATGGATTTAATCATTTTTGAGCGAAAGGCATTCGAGGAATTTGCCACGAAGATTGAGCAGTTCATTCTGCGAGTATCAAACTCACCCGTTGTCAAGAACGGGAAGAAAAAGACAAACAATTGGCTCGACCATCAGGATGTTTGTCAGCGATTGAAGATAAGCAAGCGTACATTGCAGACCTTGCGAGATAACGGGACACTTGCCTATACCAAAATCGGCAACCGCACCTACTACTTGCCCGAAGATGTGGATAGCATTATTACGAAGGTAGAGGACAGGCGAAAAGAAGCCAAATGGAAAGGGCGAGAAATCTAATCAATGTATAACAATAAAACCATTTGAACTATGTATCAGGAGATGCGAACTAAAGACGATGCGTGGATGCAGTCCATTCACGAGAGTATCGACCAACTATCGGAGATTCTCGATAGTATGCCCAAAGATGGTGCGGCATTACAACACGATGATGAGTATCTATGCGACAAGGAGGTGGCGTATATGCTTAAAGTCAGCCGAAGGACATTGAGCGAATACCGAAGCAATGGTACATTGCCTTACTATGTGCTCGGTGGTAAAGTTCTATACAAGCGAAGTGAGATTGAGCAAGCGTTGAAACGGGAGTACAACGGCGAGCATCTGATGAATAATAGTGGATAATTCCATCTATATTTTTGGAGGGAGTGAAATTTACCGCTTGCCCTATATATCTCTGTTGCAAAATAATAGTACCCTATGGATAGAAGCAAGAACAGCATACAAACGGGTTCTTACATTGATAACCCATTTGTATGCTGTCTGTTTATCTTTATCTACATTTTCGTCAGTCGTTCATTTCCGTTGCCGTCTGCATTTCTGAGTACAGACATTGAAAGGGGAAAGGTTTTCGGGATGAATACTCTCCGTAGGAGGAAGATTCTGACCGAAACGGCTTGCCGCCTGACCTTTCAACTTTCAAGGGCTGATGTACTACCTTCGCAGACGAGCAAAGGAAAGGGGCGACTGACGGAATCGGAAAACTCATATATCGCAGATTGATGATAGACCAAATCAAATTTTATCCTGCAATAATGAAAAGTGCACCGTCCTTTTGCTCGTTCATAAAAAAGTTGTACCTTTGTTCCAAGATGAGTTGTACATCAATGCAAATCATGCAAGTATGTAGAAATCAGAACAGTTGCCAACTCATTACCTCGTTCTTGAACTTTCCGCATAAACTTTTTATTCTTAGCGGATTATAAGATTATTCCAAGAATAGCATATAATTCAGAATTATTTACCTTACAGGTAAAAAAAGCGCAGAAAGTCGCGCATTTCGTCCTCGCCTAAGCCCTACTACCGAGCCACAAAAGCACCATGCCGATGAGAATAAAGACAAGGTCGAGAGCCTTTGCTTTAAGATTTTTCTCCCTCAGCAACACCGCTCCGCAAGCAAACGACACCACCACCGAACCTCGTCGAATCATCGATACCACCGAGATCATGGCATCACTCTCAGATAGCGCAACAAAATAACACATATCGGCTGCCGACAACAAAATTGAAATCATAGGTATAGCCCACGACCAGCGCCATTTAAGCGCCGACTTATTTCCGCATAACGCTATGATTATGACCGTGATACCCATCATGACCGCCTGATAAAGATTATACCAGCTTTGAACCGCCAACGGCTCCATATCTCGCATAATATGACGGTCATACAAACCACTTGCAGCACCCAACAAAGCCGCTGCCGCAACACATAAAATCCAACGATTACTTGCGAAATTTATACCCTCGCGCTTACCCGCACGACTGAGTAAAAAGATAGAAAACAGAGCTAACGTAACTCCTGCCCACTGCAATAGATTAAGCCTCTCGCCAAATATTAGCAGCGCTCCTAGCAAGACCAATACAGGGCGGGTGGCATTAATCGGACCCACAATAGTCAAAGGCAGATGTTTAATGCCTATATAGTCAAACACCCACGACGAGAGGACAATAGCCGACTTTAGCATTATTCTCAGATGCGACTCCACGTCCAAAGCCTCGAACTGCAAAAAAGTGGTATCAAACCACCCCAAACCAAGCTCTGACGAGAGCAGGATTGGCAAGAATAACAGCGTAGAAAACAGCGTATTAAGCAACAAGACTATCGGCACAGCATTATCCTTCAACGCCTGCTTTTTTGCAACATCGTAAAAGCCCAGCAACAGCGCCGACATAAAAGCAAGGGAGAGCCACATAACCTATGCCGTCAAAAGTCCTATGATAACAAACACCGCCAACATGGTGCTTGCCAAACCATTAAGCGTACCGAACGCTATTCCAATATTACGCTGACGAGAAGGTGTCACAAGAATGTGCTCCAAGATAATTATAGCAGCGAAAATCACAGCCCCAATCCATACCCACACACTCTGCGGCATCAAATAGACAAACCACGCCAAAGCAGCCAACGTCACCACATGCAGGGCGATGCTTATATTCAACGATGTCTTAACCGAAAACTTCGAAGGAATAGAGTGCAAACCCTCCTGCTTATCGAACTCACGATCCTGCAATGCGTAGATTATATCGAAGCTACCACACCACGTCATAACCAACAGTGCCAACACACAAGGCACCAACGCAAACTCCCCTCTGACGGCTATGTAAGCTCCCACAGGAGCTATCGCCAACGAAAGACCCAACACCATGTGTGCCAACGAAGTAAAACGCTTGCAATAGCTATACGCCATCACCACCAACAACGCCACGGGCGACAACGCTGCCGTAAGCCAATTTATCGATGCTGCCACAGCAATAAACAGCACTGCATTAGCCACCACAAACCACAAAGCGGCTCGTGCCGAAATAACTCCCGCAGGAATCTCACGTGTGGCTGTTCGGGGGTTGCGGGCATCTATTTTTCTATCCGCCCAACGGTTAAATCCCATAGCTACGTTGCGCGCAAAAACCATACACAGAACCACCTGCACCAACAGCTTCACCCACCAATAAGGATTACTAAAATTACTATCTTCGGGGCTCGTCTTCACCGCATAAACAAACGACATCAAGGCGAAGGGCATGGCGAAAATCGTGTGTGAAAACTTCACCAAACGAGCATATTTTTCAATCAAATTCATCGCTTTTAAGTTTTGATACCACAAAGATACTATTAATTTGAATTTTATGTGTATATTTGCGCGATTACTTATATTACATATAATGAAAAAGATTCGTAATTTCTGTATTATAGCCCATATCGACCACGGCAAATCGACTCTCGCCGACCGTTTGTTGGAGTTCACAAACACCCTCAATCAGCGCGAGATGCAATCGCAAGTACTTGACGATATGGACCTTGAGCGCGAAAAAGGTATTACCATCAAGAGCCACGCCATACAAATGGAGTACAAGGCTCGCAATGGAGAGACCTACGTGCTCAATCTTATTGATACCCCAGGACACGTCGATTTCTCTTACGAGGTGAGCCGCGCCATTGCCTCATGCGAGGGTGCGTTGCTTGTAGTCGATGCTACGCAGGGTATTCAGGCTCAGACAATCTCAAACCTCTACCTCGCCATCGGCAACGATTTGGAGATTATCCCCGTACTCAACAAGATTGACGTTGAGTCAGCTATGGTTGATGAGGTTAAGGATCAGGTAATCGACCTCATTGGTTGCAAGGAGGAGGATATCTTGCTTGCATCGGGTAAGACGGGTCAAGGCGTAGATGATGTGTTGGAGGCTATCGTTGAACGAATCCCTGCACCAAAGGGCGATGACGACGCTCCATTGCAGGCTCTCATCTTCGACTCGGTATTCAATCCATTTAGAGGCATCATCGCCTACTTCCGCGTATTCAACGGAACACTCCGCAAGGGCGACCACGTAAAATTCTTCAACACAGGCAACGACTATGACGCCGACGAGGTAGGTGTATTGAAACTCAAGATGTCGCCAAAGCAGGAGATTAAGTCGGGCGACGTAGGTTATATCTGCTCAGGTATCAAGAATTCAAAAGATGTAAAGGTAGGTGATACCATCACCACCATGGCAAACCCTTGCAAGGAGGCAATCGCAGGTTTCGAGGATGTGAAGCCTATGGTCTTTGCGGGTGTATATCCTGTCGAGGCTGACCAGTATGAGGATTTGCGTGCTTCGCTTGAGAAGTTACAGCTCAACGATGCCTCACTCACGTTCGAGCCTGAGAGTTCATTGGCTTTGGGTTTCGGCTTCCGTTGTGGATTCTTGGGTCTGTTGCACATGGAGATTATCCAGGAGCGCCTCTACCGCGAGTTCGACATGGACGTAATCACCACCGTGCCTAACGTATCATACCGCATCACCACAACATCGGGTGACGTGCTTGAGGTACACAACCCATCGGGATTGCCTGAGGTGACAAAGATATCTTCTATCGAAGAGCCATATATCAACGCACAGATTATCACCAAGTCGGATTTCTTGGGCGCTGTAATCAAGCTCTGCATCGACAAACGAGGTGTGCTGAAGAATCAGAACTTCATCACACAGGACCGCGTGGAGGTTAATTTCGACATGCCTTTGTCGGAGATTGTCTTCGACTTCTACGATAAGCTAAAGAGCATATCAAAGGGTTACGCATCGTTCGACTACCACCGCACAGGTTACCAGCCATCGAAGTTGGCAAAACTCGACATCTTGCTCAACGGCGAGCCTGTAGATGCACTATCGTCGCTTATCTATGCCGATCACGCCTACGACTTCGGTCGCAAGATGTGCGAGAAATTGAAGGAACTTATCCCTCGCCAGCAGTTCGACATCGCCATTCAGGCAGCTATCGGTGCTAAAATTATCGCCCGCGAAACGGTAAAGGCTGTTCGTAAAGATGTAACCGCAAAGTGTTACGGAGGTGATATCTCTCGTAAGCGTAAGTTGTTGGAGAAGCAGAAGGCTGGTAAGAAGCGTATGCGTCAGGTTGGTAATGTTCAGGTGCCACAATCTGCTTTCCTTGCCGTACTGAAGATGGATTAAAACTATTTCACACTACTATATGAAGAAGACTATTATTGACCTATTTGAGTCATCTGTTGCCAAGTATGGCGACAAGGATTTTCTCTTGGAGAAGCACGATGGCGTATTCCAGCCTACGAGCTACAAGCAGACACGCGAACTTGCTCTCAAGGTGGGTGCCGGTTTGGCTGCCATAGGTGTTCAACCAAAGCAGACTGTTTCAATCCTTGCTGAGGGTTGCAACAACTGGATTATCTCGGAGCTTGGTCTGTTGTATGCAGGTGCTATCAGCGTACCTCTCTCAATTAAGTTGGAGGAGGCTAACGATTTGTTGTTCCGCTTGCGTCACGCCGACGTGGAGACAATCTTCGTATCACGCAACCAGTTGCCAAAGATTCGCAGCATTCGCGAGCAGTTGCCATTGGTAAAGCATGTTATCATCTTCTCTGACGCTGAGCCTCAGCAGGAGGGCGAGATGATGCTTTCAGAGTTGATGGCAAAGGGAGAAGAGTATCTTAAGACAAACGAGGCTGAGTTCTTGAAGGTTGGTCAGGCTATCCAGAACGACGACTACGCTACCATCACCTATACATCGGGTACTACGGCAGACCCTAAGGGTGTGATCCTTACTCACCGTAACTACACAGCAAACGTAGAGCAGGCTCTTACGCGCATCTCTATTCCATCGGATTACCGCATGTTCATCATCTTGCCTCTCGACCACTGCTTTGCACACGTGGCAGGTTTTTACATCATGGTTGCTTGCGGTGCTTCGGTTGCTACAACTCAGGTTGGTCGCACACCAATGGAGACATTGAAGAATGTACCTGTAAATATCAAGGAGGTGAAGCCTCATGTATTGCTTTCAGTACCAGCACTTGCAAAGAACTTCCGCAAGAGCATCGAGACTTCAATCAAGAAGCAGGGTCCAAAGGTCGAGAAGTTGTTTAACTTCGCCTTGAAGGTTGCTTACGAGTATAATCAGGACGGCTACTCAAAGGGTAAGGGCTGGCGTTTCATCTTGAAGCCATTGGTAGCTTTGTTCGATAAGATTCTTTTCGAGAAGGTACGTGCAGGATTTGGTGGCAACATCAAGTTCTTCGTGGGTGGAGGAGCGTTGCTCGACTCTGAGCTTCAGCGCTTCTTCTACGCTGTGGGCATGCCTATGTTGCAGGGCTACGGTTTGTCGGAGGCTACGCCTATCATCTCGGCAAACTCATTGGGTGCAAAGCGTCACCGCTTCGGCTCATCGGGTATGGTTATCCAGCCTTTGGAGATTAAGATTCTCGACGACGAGGGCAACGAGATGCCTACAGGCGTTAAGGGTGAGATCGTTATCAAGGGTGAGAACGTCATGGCGGGATATTGGAAAAACCCATCAGCTACAGCCGAGACCGTCAAGGATGGCTGGCTCTACACAGGCGACATGGGTTACATGGCAGAGGACGGATTCCTCTACGTGTTGGGTCGTTTCAAGAGCCTTTTGATTGCTGCCGATGGTGAGAAGTACAGCCCAGAGGGCATGGAGGAGGCTATTGTAGATAAGTCGAAGCTCATTGACCAGATTATCATCTACAACAACCAGAGCCCATTCACATCGGCTATCGTAGTTCCTAACCGCGATGCTGTACGCACAATGCTTGCAGGCAAGGACGACGACGCTTCATTGGCGGTTGTTGCACAGGCTATCTCGGCTGAGATTGACAAGTACCGCACAGGTGGTGAGTATGCTGACGAGTTCCCTGACCGTTGGTTGCCAGGAGCAGTAGCTATCGTTGGTGAGGCATTCACCGAGCAGAATGGTTTGGTGAATAGCACCATGAAGGTGGTTCGTGGCAAGGTTGAGGAGCGTTATGCCGACCGTTTGGAGTATGTTTACACTCCAGAGGGTAAGAAGGCTGCTAACCCAAAGAACTTGGAGGCTATCAAGCAGATTGCTAAGTAATCAGCAATAGCTATATAAACTCCAAAAGGGCTGTCTAACATTGTTAGCAGCCCTTTTGTCTTACAGCATATCACATCTTTGCTCTATCGCAACCTCTTCTTCAAAAATTGCTTGCGGGCAAAACTTAAGAAGAATACTACGCCCACGAGATTCACTGCCCATGCACCCCAAAAAGCAGAATGGTAGCCCCAATACTCAGCAAGGGCTCCGCCTAATAATATACCCAAACCGATACCTATATCCCACGACACCAACAATGTTGAGTTGGCAGTTCCTCGCTGCTCGTGTGAGGCGAGGTTGATGAACATTGTTTGGAAGGCAGGAAACATGTGACCATTTCCTAAACCAATGATGAGCGCTGCGCCATAATATCCCCATAGGTTATGCACCGCAGCAAAAAGCAGGTAACCAAACACCGATACCGACACACCAAACGAAGCATTCTCCACCACCTTACCCTTGCGCAGGGTGCGGCTACCTATCAGGCGCGAGCATATCAATCCTATCGACAATATCATAAAGAACAACCCCGTACCGCCCGTAATACCAAGCTCCTCCTTGCCATAGATAGCCAAGTATGTTGCAAGCACTCCATACGAGAACGAGTAGCAACACATAGCAATACCTAAGCTCCAGCCTCGAACAAGCAGGAAGCGGTCGAGCGAGATTGGTCGCTTATCTTTAACTATCTCTTTTTGTGGCAGTTTGAGAGTTGAGCTGATTATCAATCCCGTCAAAGCAAACAACAACGAGAGAACAAACAGCAGGTCGTAACTCTCCCACACCTGATAAATCACAAGCGCCACGGTGGGACCTATCGCCGTAGCAATATTATTACTCAGACCATAATAACCTATACCCTCAGCACGACGCGACGGGTGTAACACATCTATCGCCACCGTACTATTCGCCACCGTCGTGGCTCCAAATGGGAAGCCGTGCAGCGTTCGCACTATGGCAAACAACAACACCGTACCTGCCACCACATAACCTGCGAAAAGCAACGTAAAGAAGAAGTAACTAACCAGCAAGACCACTTTTCGTGGAAAGCTATCGACAAAATAGCCGCTGAAAGGACGCACCAACAGAGCCGTAAGTGTGTATCCCGACAAGACCAATCCTATGAGGTCTTTATTGGCATGAAACTCCTCAGCCATATAAAGCGGCAAAAGCGGAGTGAGCAACATGAACGAGAAGAATATCATAAAGTTAGATATCCATGCCTTGGTATAATTTGCATTCCACAACGCAACTTTTTCTATTTGCCCAACCTCTTGTTTCATCGCAATGCTCTATTTTCTATTAACAAAGATACATTAAAATATGTTTAGTTATTCGCAGTCAGCCCATTTCTTCATCTCACGGAATAAAAAATTCCTCTCGCATATTCGTATCAAGAATGGAATTTGTTGCAGCCATAGAAGTCAAGCCATTTCATATTTCAATTATTTTGCTTAAATTTGCATATAAATACAAAAAAAACAAGATTATTATGGCAGCTATTAAATGTATCGGTATTCTTACCTCAGGAGGCGATGCTCCAGGTATGAACGCAGCTATACGCGCGGTAACACGTACAGCAATATATAATGGTTACAAGGTTAAGGGCATCATGCGTGGTTACCACGGCTTGGTAACAAACGAGATTGTCGAGTTTAAATCACAGAGCGTATCAAACATCATTCAGCAGGGTGGTACAATCCTTAAGACTGCTCGCAGCAAGGAGTTCCGCACCCCAGAAGGTCGTCAGCAGGCTTACGAGAACATGAAGGCTGCGGGCATTGATGCCTTGGTGGTGATTGGTGGTGATGGTTCATTGTCGGGAGCACAACTCTTTGCCGAGGAGTTCGATGTACCTATCGTAGGCTTGCCTGGCACAATCGACAACGACCTCGACGGCACTGACGAGACTATCGGCTACGACACAGCCCTGAACACCATCGTCGATGCGGTGGATAAATTGCGCGATACAGCTACCAGCCACGAACGTCTATTCTTTGTGGAGGTTATGGGTAATACGGCTGGCTACCTCGCCCTGAATGGTGCTATCGCATCTGGTGCCGAGGCAGCTATCATTCCTGAGCGCGAGACCGAAGTTGACCAGTTGGCAGAGCTCATTCACAACGGCTTCCGCAAGAGCAAATCATCGGCTATCGTATTGGTTGCAGAGAACAAGACTACGGGCGGAGCTCTCGGCTTGAAGGAGCGTATCAAGAAGGAGTTCCCTGAGTTTGATGCTCGCGTGACAATTCTTGGTCACTTGCAACGAGGCGGATCACCTACGGCTAAGGACCGCATCCTCGCATCAAAGATGGGTGCTACGGCTATCGAGGCTCTATCGGAGGGACAGCGCAACGTGATGATTGGTATAAAGAACGGCGAGTTGGTCTATGTGCCATTCAAGAAAGCTGTGGCTCATTTGCAGAAGATGGATTTGAAGGATTTAGACATCGTGAAGATTCTTTCAATCTAAATAAAAAGAGGTTGTCCACCTTCGGGCAACCTCTTTTATTATAAGAATTGTACAACAAGGCTTTTTCGAACAAGCGTAACGCAGAAACGCCTTGTTTGACATCATATATTCTTACTCCAAATACCTCGTGTAATCTGTCTGCGCATAACGAAGAGATACTTCGCCTTGCTCCACTGCAAAGTGATGCCATACCATGCCATCAACGCACACGTAGCCACCCACTTCACACACTCCTTCGCCTTAACTCGTCCTATGCGATGATAATATCGTGCTCGACGCAACTGACTAACACCCACATTATAGCTCAAGCGCGAGAGGTAGTCGAGTGTAAGTTTCTCCTTCGTAATGATGTGATACATCACCGCTCCTGGTACATAATAGTATTTAGCCTCAGCTATCTGCAAGCGCTCAAACAAATCGCACTCTTCGCCTCCGATAAGTTGCTCACCCACATATCCAAGCGAGGTGTCAAATACCCCGTAACGACGCACCGCCGAACGGCGTAACGCCATATTTCCTCCGCCAGGGATACGTCCCGCAGGAAAGAGACAAACCTTGTCGCCAAAATACATCGTGTTGGCAATGGGGCGTTCTGTAAAGCACGACATCCAACGAGGCTTTCCCGTAGGATACTCCGCCACGATGGGACCTCCAGCCGCCACAGCATCGGGTGTGGAATCAAACAAGTTGATGTATGATGAGATAAAGTCGGGAGCTATGCGTTCGTCGTCGTCGATGATGGCGATATACTCACCCTCGCTCTCGCCAATACCTCGATTGCGAGCATAGGACAGACCTTGACGAGCCTCATTTACCATACGCAGACGCACATCGGGATGCGTCTCGGCGAAGCTCTTAAAACGCTCTTCGGTTGCGTCGGTTGAATTATTATTCACAACCACACACTCCCACTCCTCTTTCGGAGCCGACTGCTCCACAACTGATTGCAACGCCGTGATGAGTGATTCGGCGCGATTATATGTAGCTATAACAAGCGAAAGTCGTAACATAAGGATTTCGTTTTATGCAAATATAGAAAAAAATTGTCACATATCTCTTTCCTGCACGGTATCTTTTTCACTATTTTCTTTAGTATTTATATGTTTTGCCTATCTTTGCAGACGTTATTATCTACAAAATTGAATATGAAGAACTCGCAAATAAAAACCCCAACGCTTGCTGTAGCTATTATTCCATTGACGGTGTTGGTCATCTTTTTGGCACTCACGATACACCTCTTTGGCGGTGATGCCATCGCCGGTGGTAGCCAATTATCACTCCTCGCAGCCTCTGCCGTCTGCACAGCTCTTGCCATAGGTATCTACCGCACAAAATGGCAAACGCTCGAAGATGCCATAGTGACCAACATGCGCAGTGCCACACCTGCAATAATCATACTGCTACTTATCGGCGCCATAGCCGGCACATGGATGGCAAGCGGTATAATTCCCACACTCATATACTACGGCTTAAAGATTCTTCACCCCTCGATATTTCTTCCCGCTTCGTGCGTTATATGCGCCGTAATCTCATTGCTCACAGGCTCTTCGTGGACAACCATAGCAACCATAGGTGTTGCCTTGATGGGTATCGGCAGAGCATTGGGTTTCAGCGATGGATGGATTGCGGGAGCGATCATCTCGGGAGCATATTTCGGGGATAAGATTTCGCTCATGAGCGACACTACGGTGTTGGCATCTTCAACCGCCGAAGTACCTCTCTTTACTCACATTAAGTACATGCTTTTCACTACCACTCCGTCGCTGATTATCGCACTTGTGGTCTTTGTCATTGCAGGTCTTAGCGGCTCGACAACCTCACTTGCCGACACCCTCGCGATTGAGCAGAGCCTGCAAAATACGTTCAATATCTCGGCATGGTTGCTTATTGTGCCACTGGTGACGGGCATACTCATCGCACGCAAGCTGCCTGCCATCATCACACTCTTTGCCTCAGCCTTCATGGCTGCCATAGCAATGGTGGTTGCTCAGCCCGACATAATTCTACAAATAGCACAAGCGGACGCCTCATCGTTTTTAACCTCGTTTAAGGCGATAATATCGGCCGCCACAACCTCGACCTCGATACAGACCGACAACGACCTACTGAACACCCTCATCGCCACACGCGGCATGGGCGGCATGATGGATACGGTGTGGCTTATCATCTGCGCCATGAGTTTTGGAGGCGTGATGTATGGAAGTGGCATGCTTTCGGCTCTCTCGCAGATATTCCTACGCATGGCACGTCGCACGGTGAGTGTTGTAGGCTCAACCGTAGGCTCGGGTCTGTTTTTCAACCTCGCCACAGGTGACCAATACATTTCTATAATACTCACAGGCAACCTCTTCCGCCAATTATACAGCGAACGTGACCTCGAGCCACGATTGTTGAGCCGCAGCGTCGAGGACTCGGCAACTGTGACATCGGTACTCATACCTTGGAACTCTTGCGGTATGACACAATCAACCGTGTTGGGCGTTGCCACAATGACCTATATGCCCTATTGCATATTCAACATCGTAAGCCCTATAATGTCGATTGTGGTTGCGGCATTGGGTTGGAAAATATATAAACGCAGTCAGAACCATGAATAATAAATTAGTGATATTCGACCTCGACGGCACACTTCTCAACACGATAGGTGATTTGGCGGCCGGTTGTGACCACATGCTACGCCTGCGTAACCTGCCAACACACAGCTACGAAGAGTATTGTTCGTTTGTTGGCAACGGCATTATGCGCTTGGTAGAGAGAGCCCTACCTGCCGAACTTCGCACGCCAGAGTATGTAGCCGAGGCTCGTCGCGATTTTGTAGATTATTACATCGACCATATCGACCTCTACACCCAACCCTATGAGGGCATCATCGAACTTGTGGACAAACTATCACACGCCGGGGTGAAGTTAGCCGTAGCGTCAAATAAATTTCAAGCAGGAACAGATAAGCTAATCCAAAAATTCTTCCCCACGACGGACTTTGTGATGATATGTGGCAATCGCGAAGGTGTGCCTCTGAAGCCTGACACGGCTCTGGTAGATATGATTCTCGAAAAAGGTGGAGTAGATTATAACCGATGTGTCATGGTGGGAGATTCGGCGGTGGACATCGCAACCGCCAAAGGTGCAGGCATAATCTCGGTGGGCGTGAGCTGGGGTTTTCGTTCGCGCCAAGAGGTGGAGGAGGCTGGAGCCGACTACATAGCCGACTCCGTGCAGCAACTCGATGAGATTTTATCAGCAATATAGCTCCACATCGCGCAACGTGATACTCTCGCCACTGAGAATCATAAGCCGTTCAACAACATTTCGCAGCTCTCGTATATTGCCCGTCCACGGCATGGCGCACAGCGCATCAACAGCCTCTGCATCAACACTCTTTGTGGTACAGTTATGTTCTTGTGCAACCTTCTCGACAAAGTAATTTACCAACTCGGCAATGTCGCCAGCACGCTCACGCAGGGGTGGCACCTTGATGAGTATAACACTTAGACGATGGTAAAGGTCTTCACGGAAATTACCCTTCTCTATCTCGGCTCGTATGTCTTTGTTTGTGGCAGCCACCACTCGTACATCAACCGACACATCTTTGTCGCTACCTACCCTACTTATCTTCTGCTCCTGCAATGCTCGCAGCACCTTCGCTTGCGCCGAAAGCGACATATCGCCAATCTCGTCCATGAACAACGTGCCGCCGTTTGCCTGCTCAAATTTTCCCTTACGCTGTTTTATAGCCGAAGTAAATGCACCCCTCTCATGCCCAAACAATTCGCTCTCGATAAGTTCAGAGGGAATAGCAGCGCAGTTCACCTCAACGAAAGGTGCCGCAGCACGAGCGCTCTTCAGGTGCAACCACTTAGCAACCAACTCCTTACCCGTGCCATTCTCACCCGTAATCAAAACCCTCGCATCAGAGGGAGCTACCTTATCAATGAGTGCGCGAACATGCTCTATTTCCGACGATGAGCCTATAATATGTTCGGCATCGCCATTGGCTCGACGACGCACCGGCTTCGCTATTTCAGCTTCATGTGTATCTTCCCTCTGAACTATGCGGCGCAACGAGCAGAGCAAGCGATTCATATCAATGGGCGTTGTGAGATAATCTTCAGCACCACTGCGCACAGCCTCAACGGCACCCTCGATAGAGCCTGAAGGAGAGATGATTATAAACGGAACACCCAGCGTAGCGACGTCGCCTGCAACATCGCCTGCAACAATGGCATCGTAGCCTCGTCGCATACACACACTCTCCGACACCTCCTCACGGCACGCCACCGCCGTAGT
Organism: Alistipes sp.; assembly: GCA_017424405.1. GTDB lineage: Bacteria > Bacteroidota > Bacteroidia > Bacteroidales > Rikenellaceae > Alistipes. The sequence continues at coordinate 16,675 of JAFPAD010000042.1, read as the reverse complement.
AAATCCTTCGAACTCCAATCTCTCGCGGAGTGTATTTCGCATACTTTTTGATTGATCGATAATTAAAACCTTTGCCATATTTTGATTTTTGATATTTTTGCATTTACTTTGCACTACCAAAGGTAATCTCTTTATTTGGTGATTCCAATCTTGACGCCTCAAGACACCTTATAAGGAAAAATTGTCTTTTTAATCCTAAACGGTTTATGTCTCGCGACTGAACTTTTCTTTGCGTGGGCTGCATGTGGTAGCCTTAACACGCAGCGAGATTAAGAACCGAACCAATTTTTATGAAAAAAAATTACAACAACACTCGTCGAAAACTCTATCTTCCAGAGTATGGTCGCCACATTCACGAGATGGTAGATTATCTGATGACCATCGAAGACCGTGAGGAGCGCAACCGTCAGGCAAAAGTAGTCATAGCCGTAATGGGTAACCTGCAACCACTATTGCGCGACACAGCAGACTTTACCCATAAATTATGGGACCACCTGTTCATCATGTCTGATTTTCAGTTAGATGTAGATTCTCCATACCCACGCCCCACGCGCGAGGAGTTGCAGATGGTACCCAATAAATTATCCTACTCTCAGGAGCGCATCGCATTCAAGCACTATGGCAAATATGTATCACACATGTTAAGTGCCCTACGCAACGAAAACAACATCGAGGCCCAGCACTTCGCCATCGAGCAGATTGCTCGTTACATGCGCAGCAAGAGCTTCGAGTACAACCAAGAGCACCCAAACAATGAGGTGATAATAAAAGATATAAAGACCATGTCCGAAGGTGGCATCGAGGTAAACGAAGATGCTATAAATAACCTCCGAAACGACTATAAACAGCACCTTTCGACTCGTAACACAAAAGGCGCTGCACGCCCAACCCAAAAGGGTAATCAAAACAAGGCTGGCATGAAGTCTCAGCACAACAATGCCAAGAATCGTCAAAGCACACCAAACAGAAAAAACAACACCGAAGCAGCAGCTCGCCACAATTATCAGAAGTAATGTTGCGTTATTTTCAAAAAGTTGCTATCTTTGTGTTTTATAAGAAACTTATAGAGAGAATGAAAAGAGTATATTTCGTAATTACAGCCCTTATCTTGGCATTTACATCGTGCCAAAACTCAAAAGTAAACATCAGTGGTCGCTTCGTTGGTAGCGAAGCCGATATGGTATATTTGGAGCAGACATCTACACTCGAGCAGAAGCTCATCGACTCGGTGAAACTTGCCGACGATGGTAGTTTTTCACTGAAGTTGGAGGAGGCTTCAAAGACCCCAGCTCTATACAACATCATCTTCAACGGCGACCGCGTGCCGTTGCTCTTGACAGCAGGCGAGAATGTGACTATCAACGCTGCTGGCAACATCTTGCGTAACTACACAGTAAGCGGCTCGGTGGAGTCAGAGTTGTTGCACGCCTTCAACAAAGAGTATGTTGATGGTGTTATCAAGCTCAACAACATCTTGTCGAAGTACACTGCTCTTGACATCAACAAGGAGCAGCAGTTGGAGTTAGCGAAGGAGTACACTCAGTTGCGTAATGCCGTAAAGCGTTCGCAGTTGCGCTTCATCGTCGAGAACAAGGAGAACATTGCAGCAGTATATGCCCTCTATCAGCGTCTGCCAAATGACCAAAATCTTTTCAATGGCGACACCGATGTGATTTACTATCGCACCGTAGCTGAGGGCATCGAGCAGAGCTATCCCGAGAGCCCATATTTGCCTATCCTTCGTAGCCAAATTGCTCGTATGGACGCTCAGCTAAGCCTTCTTTCGCAGATGAAGACTGTAAACTTCCCAGAGATCTCTATGCCCGACATGTATGGCAACAAGCAAAGCTTGTCATCACTCAACGGCAAAGTTATATTGCTCCACTTCTGGTCTGCAACCGTAGGCAATGCCAACGCCATGAATGCCGACCTCAAGGAGATATATGCAAAGTACAAAGAGCAGGGCTTTGAGATTTTCCAAGTTGCTGTTGATACATCTAAGGCATTGTGGATTAACGCTGTTCAGGAGCAGAAGTTGCCTTGGATATCTGTTAGCGACCTCCTCGGTGAGGCTTCGCCTACGCTTGGTGCATACAACATCACCAACCTACCAGCGAACTTCCTCATCGACCGTAGCGGCAATATCGTAGGAAAGAATCTTATGGGTGACGAGCTTGAGACTCAGATTAAAAAACTCATCTAACAATGTATTACTTCGCCTCGGACGTTCATCTCGGCGCAGGCGACGAGAAACAAGCTCGTCGCACGGAGCAGCGTTTTGTCGAGTGGCTCGACATGGTTGCACAAGATGCCGAGGGGATATTCCTCGTGGGCGACATCTTCGATTTCTGGTTTGAGTACAAAAATGTCATACCCAAAGGCTTCGTGCGCACACTGGGCAAGTTGGCAGAGCTCTCCGATCGAGGTATAAAAATCACCCTCATCACCGGCAACCACGACATGTGGACGCAGGAGTATCTGCAAAAAGAGTGTGGCGTGGAGGTTTTCCACACGCCACAAAGTGTAGAGCTATGCGGTAAACGACTGTTTATTGCACACGGTGATAATATGAACATCAAAAACCAACCCATCTTGCGATTGATGAACGCCACATTCCGTTCTCGCATCGCAAGAGTACTATTCTCGTGGTTGGTACATCCCGACATTGCCCTATCCTTTGGAAAGTGGTGGAGTGGCAAATCGCGTAAATCTCACTCTATGGAGCAGTTGTCGGAATCGTCGCTCGGCTTTTTGATTGATTACGGACGTAGCCACATGGCAACCAACCCCACTACCGACTACATCATCTTTGGTCATATGCACTACCCCCATGAGTGCAATGAGGATAATCTACACGTTCTGTTCCTCAGCGCATGGGAGGGCGACGTAAGATACGCAGCACTTGACCACAAGGGAAACATTGAACTTAAAACTTTCGCCTTATGAAACAATATCTCGACCTGTTAAGAAAGATTAAAGAAGATGGTATCGTGAAGAGTGACCGCACAGGCACAGGCACACGCAGCATCTTCGGTTATCAAATGCGCTTCGACCTTAGCGAGGGATTTCCTCTGCTCACAACAAAGCGCGTATTTCTGAAGGGTGTCATTCACGAGCTATTGTGGTTCCTGGCAGGCGATACCAACATCAAATACTTGGTTGATAACGGAGTACACATCTGGGATAACGATGCCTACCGCTTCTATAAGGAGTTGTGTGCAAAGCATGGCGTGGAGCCTATCTCGATGGAGGAGTTCCTCGCCGCAGCACAGCAGCAGACGCCATCGCCTATCAAGGGTTATGCCTACGGTAATCTTAACCATGTGTATGGTTATCAGTGGCGTAGCTGGGGTAAGCCCGACGGCACAGCCATCGACCAGGTGAAGCAGGTCATCGAGACCATCAAGCACAACCCCGACTCACGTCGTATGATTGTTTCGGCGTGGAATGTAGCCGACGTGGAGGATATGGCGTTGCCTCCTTGCCACGTCTTGTTCCAATTCTATGTTGCCGACGGCAAGCTGTCGTGCCAGCTCTACCAACGCAGCGCCGACACATTCCTTGGTGTACCTTTCAACATCGCTTCGTATGCTCTTTTGACCATGATGATTGCTCAGGAGTGTGGCTTGCAGGCGGGCGAGTTTGTTCATACGTTGGGTGATACACATCTCTACCTAAACCACATGGAGCAGGTAGATGAGCAGCTCTCACGCGAGCCTCGCACATTACCTACGATGCGCCTTAATCCTGAGGTGAAGTCGTTGTTCGATTTCCGCTACGAGGACTTTACACTGGAGGGCTACGACCCACACCCAACCATCAAAGCACCTATGTCATTCTAAACCCTTCAAGTTATGGTAAGCATCATTGTAGCCGTAGCACAGAACGGCACCATAGGAGATAAGAATGCCCTGCTGTGGCACATTTCGGAGGATTTGCGTTTCTTCAAGCGCACCACATCGGGACACCCCGTTATTATGGGTCGCAAGACCTATGACTCGCTGGGTCGTCCACTTCCAAATCGCACAAATGTAGTTATCAGCCGCACAGCCCAAAACATTGAGGGTTGCACGGTTGTTCGTTCGTTGGAGGAGGCTATGGCTCTGTTCCCTGCCGAAGAGGAGATATTCATCATCGGCGGTGCTCAGATTTACGCCCTGGCGCTGGAGGTTGCCGACCGCATCTACATCACACGCGTTGAGCACGACTACGAAGGTGACACCTCATTCCCAGAGTGGGACCAGAGCAAATGGCAACTCGTAAGTCGCGAGGCTTATCCTTGTGGTGAGAAGTACCCTCACCCATTTGCCTTCGAACTTTACCAGAAAAAATAACCTTAAAACTTACATAATATGAAAAGATTGATTTTGGTTATTGCCATGCTGTGTACGCTTACAGCTACGGCAAAGAAGACCACTTCAACCCCACCACAGCCTGTATTCAACCGCGCTCCGCTTGTAGAAGCGCCTTATGCACAGCTCCCATTGGGAGAGATTAAACCACAGGGGTGGCTCAATGAGCAGATGCAAATCATGCTCAACGGCATGACAGGCAACCTTGACACCCTCTATGAGTTGGTATGTGGCGATAACAACGCATGGCTCGGCGGCGAGGGAGACGCTTGGGAGCGAGGTCCTTATTGGATTGACGGTGCTCTGCCTATGGCATACATCATGGGTGACGAGGCTCTCAAGGCAAAGGCTTTGAAATGGGTTGAGGCTATCCTTGGCTCACAGAAGGAGAACGGCTATTTCGGTCCCGACACCGACCGTCCTTACATCTACGGCATGCAGCGTGATAATGCTGCTGACTGGTGGCCACGCATGGTTGCGCTGAAGATTCTCCAGCAATACTACATGGCTACTGCTGACGAGCGTGTAATCAATTTCATGACCAAATATTTCCACTACCAGCTTCAGGAGTTACCAACAACTCCGCTTGGCAATTGGACACATTGGGCGACGGAGCGTGCAGGCGACAACCTCTTGGTTGTGCATTGGCTCTATAACATCACGGGCGACGAAAAGTTGCTCCAGCTCGGCGAGATTTTGCATCAGCAGTCGGCCGATTGGACATCACGCTTCACCACCGACACTCACCTCTATCGCCAGAACAGTATCCACTGCGTAAACCTGGGTCAGGGCTTCAAGGAGCCTATCATCTGGTGGCAGCAGTCGAAGGAGGATAAGTTCCTTCAGGCACCACAGGAGGCTCTGCGTCGTATTCCTCACACATTCGGCTTCCCTACGGGATTGTGGGCAGGTGATGAGCTTACTCATTTTGGTGAGCCTACACGTGGCTCGGAGCTCTGCACCGCAACCGAGATGATGTATTCATTGGAGGAGGTGTATCGCATCACGGGCGACAACCGCTATGCCGACCTCTTGGAGCGAGTGACATACAACGCTTTGCCAACACAGATTACCGACAAGGGCGATGCTCGACAATACTATCAGCAGGTAAATCAGGTGGAGGTGACACGTAAGGCTCGCAATTTCTCAACTCCCCACCAAGATACAGACATCTTGTTTGGTGTTTTGAGTGGTTACCCATGTTGCACTTGCAACTTGCATCAGGGCTGGCCAAAGTTCGTACAGAACCTCTGGCTCAAGACTCTGGAGGGCGGCGTGGCAGCTATGGTATATGCTCCTTCAACGCTCTCTACTACAATCAACGACGTGAAGGTGGAGATTAACGAGCAGACCTGCTACCCATTCGAGGAGCAGATTGCATTCTCGTTCTCATTCCCCGACAAGAAGCAGAAGTCGGTGGCGTTCCCTCTTGAGCTTCGTGTACCAGAGTGGAGTAACGGCTACTCACTCTCGATTAATGGCGCAGAGGTCAAGGCTGAAGATATTCGCAAGGGCACAATCCGCGTAAACCGCACATGGGCTGATGGCGATACTCTCACAATCACATTCAATGCCGACGTTAGAATCACTCGTTGGTACGACTACTCGGCTGTTGTTGAGCGAGGTCCATTGGTATATGCATTGCGTATGGAGGAGAAGTGGAAGCGCCACGAGTGCGAGGGTGACGACATTCGTGCTTTGGGTCCCTACTACTACGAGGTTACATCTACAACACCTTGGAACGTAGCCTTGCGTGGTGATGATGTGAAGTGGGAGAACGTAACAAAGAGCTTCACCGTAGAGAAGGGCGAGTGTTCAAACACACCTTGGACTCTGAACGGTGCGCCTATCAAGATTAAGGCAAAGGCTCGCATGTTGCCTAACTGGGGCATGCATCGCAATTCGGCTGGTCAGATTAATTACCTCACTCAGATTGAGCCACGTGGCGAGGTAGGTGAAGAGGTCGATATCACGCTTATCCCTTACGGTTGCACAACACTTCGCGTGACTGAGTTCCCCGTGCGATAAACGCCCAAAATAGGTATTTATACTACCATATATAATAAATAATGAGAGTAACTTTGCCCTAAGCAAAGTTACTTTTTTATTATGGGAAAATACTTCGATATGCTGATGGAGGATGTGCGCCTAAAAGAGGGGCTCACAGCCTGCATGAATTGTGGTGTATGCACTGCCGTATGCCCTGCCGCAGGAGTATATAATTACGACCCACGTCAAATTGTGAGCATCGTGCAGATGCGCGATGACGACTCCATCGAAGAGCTGCTCAAAAGCGACACTATATGGTATTGCGGCGAGTGCATGTCATGCCGTCCACGCTGTCCTCGTGGCAATACCCCAGGTTATGTGATACAAGCACTGCGCACCTTGTCGCAAAAACTCGGCTTCTTTGTCGAAAGTGAAAAGGGTCGCCAGCAGCTGGCTCTAAAGCGAGCCATTGGCGATAACATTTTGCGCACGGGCTACTGCCTCACGCCGCGCAACATACGCCCCGAACTACACCCCGAACAGGGCACGGTATGGAAGTGGATTATCGACAACGATGAGCAGATATATGGTCGCTACACCGATGCTTACGGCAAGGAGGGAGCTGGTGCTCTACGCAAATGCTCCGACCAAACCCTTGACGAAATTCACAAGATTTTCGAGATAACAGGAGGCAAAGCATTTTTCGACACCATCGAGCACTACTCCGACATAAAGGCTCGCGAGATGGGATTTGACGGTGCCGACGAGGATTACTTCATGGAGGTATATACCCATAATTCAAATCAACACTATTAGACAATGAAACGTTCAAGTTGGACCGATTACCAAAAAGAGATTGCCGACGATAATTACTACTATGCACGCTCATGCATACGTCAGAACTTCTTTCCCGGCAGCGAGAAGGTGTTTTTAGATATAGTGGGTAGGGATTTGGGGCGCAATATATTTGATGACCCAAAGCACACATCATGCACAGGCATTGGCTATCATTCTGACGTGGTACCCTTGGAGACCATTATGACTGTGGTGGCACGTCAGTTTGCACTGATGAGTGAGGCAGGATATGAGAACTTCACCTCGTCGTGCATCACCTCATTCGGCATATACACCGAGTTGCTGGCAACATGGGAGGAATTTCCCGAGATGGAGGAACGCACGCGCGAATATCTCTATAAAGCAACCGGCAGAGAGTTCACAAAACCCAAAAATCTGGCGCATACATCTGATGTCATCTTCCATCATCGTGAAGAGATTGCCCGCAAGGCAAAGCGCAAGTTGATAAACACCTACACGGGTGAACCGTTGAAGGTGGTGGAGCATATTGGCTGTCACTATGCCAAGATATTCCCAAAGAAGGGCGTGGGTGGTTCGGAGTTCCCTTACGTCTTGGCGGGCATGGTAGAGAGCTGGGGTGGCGAGATAGTAGATTATCCCGAACGCAGACATTGCTGTGGCTTCGGCTTCAGAAATTATCTGGTGCAAGCCAACCGTGGCTACTCGATTACCAACTCTCACAAAAAGTTGGAGAGCATGGCACCCTACAAACCCGACTTCATCGTATGCAACTGCCCTGGTTGCTCGATGTTCCTCGACAAGTGGCAATACACCATCGCCGAGATGGAGGGTACCACGTATGGTCAAAATGGAGCTGGAATACCCGTACTAACCTACGAGGAGATGGCAGGTCTGGTGTTGGGTTACGACCCTTGGGAGTTAGGTATGCAGATGCATCAGGTAGATGTTGAGCCACTGCTCGACAAGATGGGTGTAGAGTATGACCCTACGGCTAAATATCTGGGCAAGAATGGTCGTTTCCTCGGTCGTCCCCAAAAAGCATTGGTCAATAGTTGTATAGAAGAGGCTATTTATAAAACAAGTAATCGCAGATGAAACATGTCATTGTCATAGGCGGAGGCGTTGCCGGCATGCAATGCGCAAGTGAGTTGTTGCGCCAAAACATAGCCGTAACGATTGTCGAAAAGCAGCAGTGCATAGGTGGAAAAATTCGCAACTGGCATAAGCTATTCCCATCTTTCACTCCTGCCGACGAGGTGCTTGCCGCCATGCAGCAGAAACTAACGACACATAATAACTTAACCATACGAACAGGGTGTGAAGCAACCTGCATCACACCTCAAAAAGTTACACTCTCTTCGGGCGAGGAGCTACGATGTGATGCTACGGTGATTGCCACAGGATTTACACTCTTCGACGCAACCGTCAAAGAGGAGTATGGCTACGGCATCTACGACAACGTCATCACCTCGGCGGAGTTGGAGCAGATGTTCAACGAAAAAAATGTCCACCTTAAGCAGGGAGGCGAGCCCAAGCGCATAGCAATATTACATTGCGTAGGCTCGCGCGACGAGAAGGTGTGCCAACGACACTGCTCAAAGGTGTGTTGCGTAACGGGTGTAAAGCAGGCTATCGAGCTAAAAAAGATGTTCCCCACAGCCGACGTCTTCAACTTCTACATGGACATGCGCATGTTCGGTCCTGGCTATGAGGAGATGTACCGCGAGGCGCAAACATCGCATAACATACACTTCGTACGTGGTCGCATATCTGAGGTGAGCCCTACGTTCAACAACCGCCTGCAAATCAAAGCAGAAGACACCCTCACGGGTCGTCCTCTTAAGATGGGTGTCGATATGTTGGTGTTGCTCGTTGGCATGAAGGCAAATGCCCACAACACTACTTTGGCGAAAGATTGCAACCTCACACTTCAACCCAGCGGTTTTATGCAACCTAAAGATTCGTTTTTGGGCAATGTAGCAAGCAATGTCGAGGGAGTATTCTACGCTGGAGCTATCACCGCCCCAAAAAATATAGGCGAGTCGATAAACGAAGGCACTGCGGCAGCGCGTGGTGTCGTGGAGTGGTTGGAAAAACGATAATGCTAAAGCACAAGAAAGATGATTAACTTCGGATTCTCGATAAATAGAGCTCGCACGATAGACCTCGACCGTAACAACCTGCGCAAAAGCAACGAGATTATTGGCGAGATGCCTGAGCTACAAGCCTGTATAGGATGTGGCTCATGTACTGCGTCGTGTACCGCAGGCAACCTTACCGAATTTAACTTCCGCAAGGTGCACACCCTTGTGCGACGTGGCGAGTATCAGGGTGCCTACGAGGAGATGAATAAATGTATGTTGTGTGGCAAGTGCCGTTTGGTGTGCCCTCGAGGCATCAACACCCGAGGTATTGTGATGTTGATTAAACGCAAACTTGGAGATTTCTAATATGACCTTCTTTACAAAATTCTGTATCCCGTTTATAGTTGGTGCGACGGTTATGTTCACCGTTCTTGCCATCAAATATATAGCTTGGCTCCGCAACCTCCCGAAGAGTGATTGGAGGCTAATTGCAAAAAACTTCTTCTCGCTGCGCACAGTCACGGCGCTGTGGGAGGTGGTTAGCGAGTCGCTTTTACACCGCCGTATATTCAAGGTAAACCCTGCGCTCGGCTATATGCACATGAGCCTCGCCTTTGGCTGGTTTTTGCTTATTGCTGTGGGCTGGGCTGAGACGGTGGCGTATCTTGGCATGCGATGGGTACCGCTGCAAGGGCACGTGTTTTTCAAATATTTTGCCGCTCTGAACAACATATCGGCACACAATCCTACGTTTGATTTTGTGATGGATTTACTGCTGCTCTTCGTGCTTTCGGGCGTGGGCATGGCATGGCTGAAGCGTGTGCGTTCGCGTATTTTAGGCATGCGCAAGACCACTAAACATGTAGCCTTCGACCGCATAGCGTTGTCGGCATTATGGTTTGTATTCCCCATGCGATTTATAGCCGAAAGTGTAACGGCAGCCCTCTATGGCGGAGGCGGATTTCTCACCTCAGGCATGGGCGCAATCTTGAACAAAATCGCAAGTAACGATGTATTACATCACATATATGAGCCTGCCTGGTGGCTCTATTCATTGGCTCTTGGAGTATTCTTTGTAGCGATGCCCTTTTCGCGATATATGCATATCTTCACCGAGATTCCGCTGATTTTTCTGCGTCATTACCAACTGCGTCCTGAGGCTATGGAGAAGTCGTACGACAACTTCGAAGTGGAGGCATGTTCGCGCTGTGGAATATGCATCGACCCTTGTCAGTTGCAGTCGCAATTAGGCATCAACGACGTACAGTCGGTCTATTTCCTGCGCGACCGCCGCTACAACATGCTCCAGCAGAAGATTGCCAACAACTGCCTGATGTGTGGGCGATGCGAGCAGATATGCCCTGTGGGTATAAATCTCAACACGCTACGTCTAAATTCGCGTTCCTCGATGCGTAACATTCCGCACGAAGGACGTTACAACTACCTGCGTGATATCGACAAATCATCGGGTGAGGGTAAAGTGGGTTATTTCGCAGGTTGCATGACCCTACTTACCCCCAACACCATGAGTTCGATGCACAACATATTTCAGGCAGCGGGCGAAGATGTGTGGTGGGCTGATAGAGATGGCGGCGTATGCTGTGGTCGTCCTTTGATGTTGTCGGGCGAGATGGATTCAGCTCAAAAGATGATTGACTACAATAAGGCTCTCTTTACGAAACATCAGATTAAGAGCCTTGTAACCTCTTGCCCGATTTGTTTGAAGGTATTTCGTGAGCAGTACAATATTAACGACATCGAGGTGCTACATCACTCAGAATACATACTACGACTAATACAGCAGGGACGATTGAAGGTTGGTCACACAAAAGATGCGACGTTCACCTATCACGACCCATGCGAGTTAGGTCGCGGCTGCGGCATATACGATGAGCCTCGAGCCGTAATTAAGGCTGTGGGCGAGTTATTAGAGCCTGCTCATACGGGCAAAAATGCATTTTGCTGCGGCTCATCGGTGGCAAACACAGCCATCAGCGATGCTCAACAACTATCAATTGCAGTGAAAGTTGCTGCCGAATTGGAAGATACAGGAGCGCAAACTATCGTTACGGCATGCCCACTATGCAAAAAAGCAATCTCACGAGGTGCACAACGCAAAGTGGTAGATTTATCGGAAATAGTGGCACAAAGCATAAAATAACACTATTTACAACACACTAATAATCAACATGATAACTATTTAACACATAAAAAAGTCTAAAATAATTTTGCACGGTTAGATTTTTTCACTATCTTTGCACCACTTAACCACGAAATGTAGGGCTTCGGCTCACATAAAGATACATCGCGGGGTAGAGCAGTTGGCAGCTCGTCGGGCTCATAACCCGGAGGCCGCAGGTTCGAGTCCTGCCCCCGCTACTCAAAAAGGAGAAACTTTTCGGTTTCTCCTTTTTTTCGTATCGGGGGCTGTCCCCGACTATATTTACATTCCCTCTAAGCCCCCCTTGGCAAAGGGGGACTTCGTTTGACTGAGCAAGAACCGCCGATTACCTACATTGTAACCAGCATACACTAATACTCTGTAATCTCGCCCTTAATTTTGAGTGTGTCACCCAAATCCTCCAATTCATAGATATGAGCACGCTCCTTGCCGCTCGGAGAGTTAGGCGAGTGAAGCACCAAGCACAAGCGGCCCTCAAAATCCTTAAAAATCATGCTATGACCACCATTCACAAACAGAGGCTTGCTCTACTGTCGCCATGGTCCCGACACCTTGCCCGTATCCGACGAAGCTATACCCACAGCATAGGGTCCATCAAAGAAGCTCGACCACAACATCAGCAACTTACCCGTTTTGGTGCGATACAAGAAGCAGCCATCTGTAACATAACTCTTTTTACCCTCAAACACCGTTCCTCCACCCGTTGACCACTCGGCTGCCGAGGCGCAGAACAGACGCTGATGCTTGCCAACCGTTGCTGACAAATCGCGTTTTAGCTCCACAATATCCATCTCACCATCAAGGGTTTCGACCCACTCGTGACAATAAATCATGTAAGGCGTACCATCTTCAACCCACAACGTACCATCAAGACACATCTCGTCAAGCGGCGTATGAGGTTGCTTGCTCTCAAACAGCAAGAAAGGACCTTCGGGGCTCTTCGACCAAAAGATTTGCGTTGCACGGTGGTTATAGGCAGGGTGACCCTGCTTAGGAGCCTTCCAACGCACATCACTATTTAAGGTCGCAAAAAGATAATACTTTCCCTTGTACTTGTGTACTTCAGGAGCCCACACTCCTCCCGTAATCCAATTATCACGAGGCACGTCGAAGACACGAATAGGACCCTCCCACGTTTTTAGGTCGCGACTCTTCCACGCCACAACACCTCCATACCACTTGCCATTCTCCTGAACGGAAGAGGATTGATACATATAATACACCCCACTCTTCGCATCGGGCAGGATATAGGGATCACGAATATTAATCTCCTGAATAGACTTGATATTCTGGGCTACGCCCCCCAACGACATTAGACAACACAATGTCAGCACTAACAAACGTTTCATATGTCACAACATTTAAGGCTTCTCAATATCACTTACTGCAAAATATTTCACTATTGCCTGCGCACGCTTTGCTCCCACCACCTCGGTTAATTCATCTATGCTCGCCTCACGCACCTTGCTCACCGTCTTGAAGCGTTTGAGCAGAGCATTCAGACTCTTTGCACCAATGCCATCAATCTGCTCCAATTCACTCTTAATAAACGCCTTACTACGTTTCTGGCGATGGAACGTAATACCAAAACGGTGCGCCTCATCACGAATATGACACACCACCTTCAGAGGCTCGCCCGTGCGGCTCAGATAATATGGCATAGGGTCATCGGGGAAGAAAATCTCCTCGATACGTTTCGCCAAGCCGACAATAGGTACTCGCTTCTCAATACCCAACGCACACAACACCTCGTAGGCACTCGACAACTGACCCTTACCGCCATCGACGATAATCAGGTCGGGCAGCTCAGCACCCTCCTCCAACAGACGTGAGTAACGACGATATACAATCTCACGCATCGAAGCAAAATCGTCGGGACCGACAACCGTCTTCACATTGAAGTGGCGATACTCCTTGCGTGAAGGCTTACCGTCGCGAAACACAACACACGACGCTACGGGATTAGTTCCCTGCAAGTTGGAATTATCGAAGCACTCTATGTGACGGGGTTGGTGGTCGAGATGCAACTCGCGCTGCATGGCATTCATCAAGCGTTCGGTATGACGTTCAGGATTCTTTATTTCGAGATTTTTCATCTGCTCGGCACGATAGATGCGGGCACTCTTCAACGAAAACTCCAGCAAATCGGACTTCTCGCCTCGCTTTGGCACGGTGAAAGTCACGCCATCGAATAAAATCGCTGCCGAAGGCATGTAAGGCACAATAACCTCCTTGGACAGGTCGTGCGAGATATTTTCTACAATATATTGAATTGCCGCCGAGAGCATATCCTCGGCAGAGGCATCGACACCCGTAGTCAGACGCACCGTATGCAGTGCCACGATTGAGCCTCGGCGCAGACGGATAAAGTTACAATACGCCACATCGTCATCTTCCAGCAGCGAAAATATATCGCAATCAACAATCTTGGCGCTCACGATAACCGAACGGCTCTGATAATTCTCCAGCGCCTCCAGACGTTGCTTGAAACGCTGAGCCAACTCGAACTTCAACTCCGACGCAGCCTGCTGCATATTCTCCTCAAGATAACGACGCACAGGGCGCAAATCACCCTTCAACACATCTTTCACCATCGTAAGCAACTCGGCATACTCCTCTTCGCTCTGAGCGCCCACGCAAGGAGCTTTGCAGTTGCCGAGGTGATATTGCAGACATACCCCATACTTACCTTTGGCTATATTTTGTGGTGCAAGATTTAACTTGCAAGTTCTCAACGGAATAACCTCGCGGATAAACTCCAAGATGGAGCGTTGCATCGAAATCGAGCCATAGGGACCAAAATATTGCGAGCCATCGTGACTCACAATGCGGGTGGACTCTACGCGTGGAAAATTCTCGCGGCGCAAGACTATCCACGGATAGGTCTTATCATCTTTAAGCAGAATATTGTATCGTGGTTGCAGGCTCTTTATCAACGAATTTTCCAACAAAAGAGCATCTTGCTCGCTATCGACCACGATGTGTTTTATGGCACATATCTGCCTCACCAACACAAGCACCTTCGCCGAATGTTCCTTGCTATTGACAAAGTATGATGACACACGCTTTCTCAGCGACTTTGCCTTACCGACATAAATCACCTTGCCATCGCGGTCCAGAAATTGATACACGCCCGGCTTGAGTGGCAGCGCAGCCACCTCGGCTCTAAGTATTTCTTCACGAGTGCTCATAATCCTTTTTCTTTACTCATTATTCCCACTCACAACCATATCCATTGGCTTGTCGTGAGGCTCGGTGGGCAACTGCTCAAGTAATTGGTGAGCGTAGCACACGCCCACACAGTAGGCTCGGAAACCCTCGCGCGACAGATACTTATCGTAAAATCCCTTACCTCGCCCCAGACGGTTACCCGACGAAGTGAACGCCACTCCGGGCACTACCATCAGGTCAATCTCTGCGGCGTGGCATAGTCTTGTATCCTGAGGCTCTAAAATTCCAAACGAGCCCTCCATCATAGCCGCCATGTCGTAGTCGTAAAACTCCATATCGTCACCCTCAACACGAGGTATAACAACTCGACACTTCAGGCGCTGAGCCAACTCACCAATCGGAATCTCGTCGGGCAGAGGCGCAAATAGAGCCACCACCTGAGGCTTGCGCTGTGCTACAATCTGCTCCAGCTGCTCAATCACGCTACGACCCTGCTCTTGGCTCTGTTGCAAAGAAAGAGTCTTCGTCTGAAGTTTTATATCTCGTCTGATCTCCGCTTTTCCCATTTTATAACGCTTAAAAATAGCTTTTAGCCACAAATTAGATGGCATTTTTGTTGTTATTCAGCAAACAATTATTATCTTTGCACTAAAGTATGCAAACTGTTTTGTAGCAAATTCACAAACAAAAATAAATAAAATAAACTTAATCTTTACATTATGAGCTGTTTTTTATGTAATTCATCTCTCGGCAAGAAGTTGGTGATGAGTGTAACGGGATGTTGCCTCGTACTATTCCTTCTTTTCCACATGGCAATGAACCTCGTGGCATTGGTTAGCCCCGAGGCTTACAACTTGGTGTGCGCCTTCTTGGGTGCTAACTGGTATGCCGTAGTTGCTACCGTAGGTTTGGCTGCTATGGTTGTGTTGCACTTTGCGTATGCTTTGCTTCTCACATGGAACAACTACAAGGCTCGCGGAACTCAGCGCTATGCTGTTACCGTAAATGAGCCAGGTGTTGAGTGGGCTTCAAAGAATATGCTTTTGTTGGGCTTCATCGTTGTATTGGGTCTTTTGCTCCATTTGGCTCACTTCTGGAGCAAGATGATGTTCGTAGAGCTTTTGGGTCACCACCAGAATGGCTTGGGCTTCGACCCAACAAACGGTGCTGCGCTTATCGCCTTCACTTTCACTAAGTGGTGGAACGTTGCCCTCTACTTGGCTTGGTTAGCAGGTTTGTGGTTGCACCTTAACCACGGTGTTTGGTCTATGTTCCAGACAGTAGGTTGGGCTAACGACACTTGGTACCCACGTTTGAAGTGCATCTCTAAGATTGTTTCAACACTTGTTATCTTGGGCTTCGCTGCGGTTGTAATTGCATATTTCGTATGTCCTTGCTACGCTGAGGCTGCATTTGAGACTCTTGGATGCGCAGGTTCTTGCGCTGACGCTTGCTGTGCAGGTCACGGCGCTGAGGCTGCTGTTGAGGCTGTTGAGGCTTGTTGCGCAGGTCACTAATCGAATTTCACTTTTGAACAATTAAAAATAAACAAATATGGCTTTAAAGTTAGATTCTAAAATTCCTGCTGGTGCGTTGGCCGACAAATGGAGCAACCACAAAGCAGCAATCAAGGTCGTAAGCCCCGCAAACAAGCGTAAGCTCGACATCATCATCGTAGGTACAGGTTTGGGTGGTGCTTCTGCAGCTGCTTCACTCGGCGAGATGGGTTACAACGTAAAGGTATTCTGCATTCAGGATTCTCCACGTCGTGCACACTCTATCGCAGCACAGGGTGGTATCAACGCTGCAAAGAACTATCAGAACGATAACGACTCAGTATATCGTCTTTTCTACGATACAATCAAGGGTGGTGACTACCGCGCACGTGAGGCTAACGTTTACCGTTTGGCTGAGGTTTCAAACCTCATCATTGACCAGTGCGTAGCTCAGGGTGTACCTTTCGCTCGTGAGTACGGCGGTCTTTTGGCTAACCGCTCGTTCGGTGGTGCTCAGGTATCACGTACATTCTAGGCTCGTGGTCAGACCGGTCAGCAGCTTTTGCTCGGCGCATACGCTGCGTT
>JAFPAD010000041.1 GCA_017424405.1 Alistipes sp. | reverse complement strand
GTTGTTACTCGATTCTCCAAATCATCAACGCGATTGTTGATGTCGGTGTCATCATAGCTACAACCTACGAAACACAATGTTGCCAATGCGGCAACCAGAGTCCAAAGTTTGAGTCTCATAGCCGTAAAAGATTAATAATTAAATTGTTAACTACTATTTGAAATTCGTATAGATTCGATTTTGCTTGCTTAACCTAAGTTTACTCTATCTCGTGTGTACAAATGTAATAATTAATTACAAGAAACGACCAAAAAAAAATGAAAAAATTATCATATTTTTTTGATACATAGACAAACAGAAATTCCGAGTATTTGTTCTGGATCGCCAATGCGAGTGATGCGATGTCGCATCATTCTCAAAACAAATGCTCGGAATTGTAGTTTCGGCCACAGTCATCGCGGCCGAAACTATAGTCTTAAATATTGATTATCTTGCGATTACAGAGGTCCAGGCGAACCACATCGATTAGTGCTCGCGCAGCAGATGGAAGGAGATTTATTCAGCCTCCATCCCAAAGAAATCACGCACTAATTATATAATAGCATACAACACATAGAGCCAATGTGCCACTATTGCCGCAACCAGACCTCCGATGGTGTGGGCTATGACTGCTTTTGATGTGAGCTCTCGATAGCCAAGCGAGTCGAGCATAGCAGTGTGGGTGCTCAAATAGCCGCTCCAGCACATACCGATTGCGGTGAATACCGCTATGGAATTACCATCAGCCCATCCATTGGCAAGGAAAGTAGGCACAAGACCCAAAGCTGCACCCACAGCACCCAATGCAGTGATGGGGAATGCAATCAGATGGGGATCGCCAAAGCCAAACAGCCACTCAAACACGAAGCTAATTTTACCAGCCAACCACGGCAACAGCTCCACGCCCTCGTAGGCTGCACCTGTATACGCACCATCGGCCGATGCGCCAAAGGTGAGAAGCATTACAAATGAGGAGATTATAAGGACTCCCGGGATAATTGTAAAACCAACATACACACCCGAGCGACCACCGTCAAGCAACGAGTTGAGGATGCGGATAAAGAGTGACTTATCTTCGCTCTTCTGCTCATCCTCCTCCTCGAAAGACTCCTCGCAGGCCTGCTCATCGGCAAAGTGAGGATACGACTTAAGCACAGCTCGTTGCATCAGGCGCGTCGATGTCATACATCCTACGAATGCTCCAAATAGTCCGATGATAGGCTCTACGAAAAAGCCCTGTCCCATCATAAATACCATCACCAGCAAGCCCATACCAAAGGCTGTACCGAAGTTGGTGAGCGAAATGAACTGATATTTCTTGAAATAGCTACTGAATTGCTTGTCCTGAGCCAGCGAAATGATAGCAGGATTGTCCGAAAGAAATGTCATCACGGCTCCCAACGAAGCGACTCCGGGCAGGTTGAAGATGGGGCGCATCAGGGGGCGCAGAATCTTCTCAAGAAGATTAACCACGCCGAACTCAATAAAGAGTTTGCCGATAGCTCCCGTCAATACGGTAACAGCCATAAGGTAGAATACCGTGTTGAGCAGCAAATCGTGGGCCGTCTGCATCAGAGTGTTCAACATATGCGACACTCCCATAACATATCCAATGCCACCAAAGAGCAACAAGATGATTACTAAACAAGGGACGCCCTCCCAAGCACTCGATTTCTTGCGATTCATTTTTTTGACAGGTTAGGTTGGTAGTTAATTAAAATATCTTTTTTGCGATAGAAACAATGTCGATTTTCCACTTCAAACCGATGCTGAACATCGACTGTCCATCCTGCAAAACGCCATTGGGGTTGCCATTGTGGCCCAGCGTGTAGTGGTAGAAGGCGTGCAGACGGATCGAGCGGTTGTTCTTCGGCAGAGGATAGAACTCCACGCCAGCACCAAAGCGCGTCAGTTCGGTGTTGGGCATCACGCAGAAGTCGTTAATTGCGCCCGTGGTGCTGTTCACATCGTATGTCGCACGTCCGAAAATGTTCAACTTGTCGGCTATGGTGTATGAGGCTTCGCCCATAATCGAGTAATCCTTGAAGAGCATATCGTGATTCGATGCACGCAGCATATAGTCGAGCTGCAGTCGGAAGTTGCCGAAGGTGAATTGATTACCCAATGCGAGATATGCAATCTGCTCCTTGGGATTGTGCTCGATAAGATTTAGCGTCCAAATAGACTGATACCACTTATGCGAGCCCATCCACATAAGGTTGTAGGCGTACATATTGTCGGCATTTGCCCTGAAGGGACTCTGACACACCTGAAACAGGAATTTGTCGTTACCGCTGTTGGTGGCGTAAGTAGCGCTGACACCAAACTGATAGCACGCGATATTGTTCCAGTACTCCGAGCAGAAGTAGAGGTCGATGGGGGCGCGATCATACTCGTATCCGCCGATGGCAACCACCTGCTTACCTGCCGAGAACTGCCAGCTGCGGCTTGGCGCATAGGTCAGATAGAGCCAGTCGGTGGCATCGAAAAAACTCTGGTCGGCGTGAGCCTTATTCAGGCGCTGACGATAGGCGTATGAGAAGTCCTCGCCAATGGTTCCCGACAATATCACATTCAGGTATTTACCATTAAAGCTCGCCGTGCCGTTCGAGCCATTTGATTTCAGGAATTCGCCGCTGTAGTCGATTCGTGTTTCAGCCTGAAGACGAAGGTCATTGTCCTGCGCTTTGGCGTGAGTGGCAATCATCGTAATCGCCATTAAAAACAAGATGATGTTTCTCATTCTTTTGTTTGGAGTCAATCAGGTGTAAAAGCGAGCGCAAAGATAGTGTTTTTAGTCGATTGGTTGTGTCACGAAAGAATGCTTTTTACTCTTTTTTTGTATGTTACCATCTTTTTTGGGGCAAGTTGAGTGATTTTTATATAAAAATTACGGTTCTCGGAGCAAAAAAAGTGATTTTTTGCGTTAAGAACTGAACCATAACGCATTAAATGGAAAAGTCTGGGAATAGGAACAATGGCAATAATGCAAGGAAATGAGGGGTAATGAATGCGGAAAGGTTCCAACAACGATGAAAACTAACAGAACGAGACTCCATATTAACGAATGGGAGCCTCGTTCTAAGTTATATGACAATCAATTAGAGTTATAATGAGACCTTATAGTTTCGTTCTTTGCTGAGAATCTAATTGGCAAACAGCGACTTTTAACACACAGCTTTACTTTTTGGTATATGTAAATTCAGCAACTACGGGCTTGTGATCAGCCATACCTGTGTAGTCTTCGTCGTGTTTGTACCAATTTGCCTTAATTTGTACTTCAGCGTTCGGATTGTTGATATAGATTATTTTATCCACAACCTCTCCTGTTTGTTCCGTCAATGTGCTATTACTGTCCTTGCTTGGAACCATTAGCGACGCTGAACCCAAAGTAGGATATACTCCATTCCAAGAATGTTCTACCCAAGGGTCAGCAACAACAAGGTCTTGATCCAACTTGTCCCAGAAATAGGTCTTGTAATCGTTTCGTGTATATCGGGTATTCATATCACCCATAAAGATGATAGGGCGATTATTGCTACGTATACTATTAATATAATTCGCCACCTCTGTCAACTGACTATTCTGCGCTGCAATCTGAGCATCGCCATCAGCGGTATTCATATG
>JAFPAD010000040.1 GCA_017424405.1 Alistipes sp. | reverse complement strand
CCAAAGAACAACACCCACAATGCAGTTCTTAAAAATGGCGAGATAGAGAGGGGAAGTATGCAAAAAGATACGACATAAAACACTCCGCATGCCATAAGCGATATGACCCATGTGCGGAATGAAAGGGTCTGAAGAAAACGTTTTAAGTTTAACCAAAATTGTCGCATCGTGAAAAGTCTATATAGTGGTGGGTACAAAAGTATTATTATCGGAATAAAAATACAAATAATATCGGAATTATAGTTCAGTGTTGTGTCATTCCGAGGAGGACTTTAGTCCGACGTGGGGAATCTCCTCCAGCTACAAAAGTGATGAGATTGCCACGAAACCTATGGTTTCTCGCAATGACGTAGTATTTGCAACACTAAACTATATAATTCCGATTTATATTAAAATCTTTGTCGGCACAATTATCTTCGATTGAGAAAAAACTATCAACAAATGGTGCAGGGTTGGACTTTTTTTTATAACTTTGAAAGTCAAAAGGTGAAATAGTATAACAATTATAACCTAATGTTATGAGGTACACGTTAAGAGAGGTTACAGATAAAGTACTCGAGCAGGAGTTTATAGAACTCCCCAAGCGACTATATAAGGGAAATCGTAATTGGGTGTGTCCTTTAGATGATGATATCAAGTCTGTATTTGACCCTGCGAAGAATAAACTCTTTGCCGATGGCGAGGCTATCCGTTGGGTGGCGTACAATCAGGATAACGAGGTTGTTGGTCGCATTGCGGCATTTTATGATAATGAACATGCTTATGCTTACGAGCAGCCAACGGGTGGTTGTGGCTTTTTTGAGGCGATAAATGATCAGAAGTTGGCAAATCAGTTGTTTGATGCTGCTCGCTTGTGGCTGTTAAGCCGAGGCATGGAGGCTATGGACGGACCTATAAACTTTGGACCTCGCGACTCTTGGTGGGGGCTTTTGGTTGAGGGTTACGAGTTCCAACCGCTATATTCCAATCCTTATAATCATCCCTATTACAAGGAGTTGTTCGAAACCTACGGCTTTCAGAACTATTTTAACCAAAATACATATCTGTGGCGAGTGTATGATGATGACATCAATAACTCAATTGCCGAGCGTGCCAAGCGTTTGATGAACACTCCGGGATATAGCTTCTCGTCAATTAAGAGTGATAATTTGGAGCAGGTGGCGGAGGATTTTCGCATCATCTATAATAAGGCGTGGAGTTTATTTACGGGCGTAAGACCTATGGAGAAGAAGGAGGCGCAGTCCATCATGCGCACTTTGCGACCCATTATCGACCCCAATATTATCTTCTTTGCCTACTTCAACAACGAACCCATCGGATTCTTTATCATGGTACCCGATATCAATCGCATCATTGGTAAGTTTAACGGCAAGCTCAATTTGTGGAATAAGTTGCGTTTGATGTGGGAGTTGAAGGTCAAGAAGAGTTGCGACCGTATCTTCGGTATGATTTTCGCCGTGACGCCCGAGTTTCAGGGTAAGGGCGTTGAGTCGGGTATGATTCAATACATCTACGAGAATTATATTCGTACCGATAGAAACAACTATAAGACTGTTGAGTTTGCGTGGATTGGAGATTTCAATCCTGTGATGAATCGCATGATTCAGAGCTATGTGTGTGCTACGCGCCACAAGATGCACACCACATATCGTTATTTGTTTGATAGAGAGAAACCGTTTACTCGCTGTCCTCGATTGGGTATTAAACGTAGCGAAAAGTGATGAGCAAAGGTAAAAGTATATTGATGCTTTTGTTGGCTCTCGTGCTAAGCGTGGGAGCGTGGGCTCAAGGCGACAAACATAGGGTGGGCGCAAAACCTCAACTGTATGTCTTCTCGGCGCAATGGTGTTCTCCTTGCCAGCGTATGCATAAAGAGGCATTTGCAGATGCCGAGGTGATGGCGCTGAAGCATGGTATGGAGTGTTTTGTGGTGGATATCGACACCACGCCTGGAGGACGTGACCTCTATCGCAAGCATGCTCGCACGGGTGGAGTTCCCGAATTGGTGCTATATGATAAGACAGGCAAATTCATAGCGCGCCAGAGTGGTTATGAAACCATTGAATTGTTGGTGGCGTTTCTGCGTAAGGCATACTCGCAAGAGGAGTTAAAACAGATTGCTGCTCAGCGTCAAATGTGGCAGCAGCGTTATGTCTATGAAGAAGAGGAAGAAAATTAGAAACTTAAAACTATAATAGAATGAAAACAACAGCATTTACAAAGTATCATATTGCCGCAGGAGCCAAGATGGCAGAGTTTGCGGGGTATAATATGCCTATTGAATTTTCGGGTATTAACGATGAGCACGCAACCGTTCGTGAGAAGTGTGGAGTGTTCGACGTAAGTCACATGGGTGAAATTTGGGTTAAGGGCGAGAAAGCTCTCGACTTGTTGCAGCGCATAGCGTCGAACGATGTGTCCAAACTCTTCGATGGCAAGGTGCAGTACGCTACTATGCCTAACGGCAAGGGCGGTATCGTGGACGATATTCTTATCTACAAGTTTAGCGATACGAAATATATGCTCTGCGTTAATGCAGCCAATACCGATAAGGATTGGGCTCATATCTGCGCCGAGGGTGCTAAGATGGGTATGCAGCCAGGTGTTGAGCTTGAGAATGCATCGGACAATATCGCGCAGCTTGCTATTCAGGGTCCTTTGGCAATGAAGCTCGTGCAGAAGATGTGTGATGAGCCTGTCGAGGATATGGTGTATTACACCTTCAAGCAGACTAAGTTGGCGGGTTGTGATGTGATTCTATCGGCTACGGGTTACACAGGCTCTGGTGGTTGTGAGATTTATATGTATAACTCTGACGCTGACACTATCTGGGAGGCTATGTGGAAGGCTGGCGAGGAGTTTGGCTTGAAGAATATTGGACTTGGCGCACGTGATACATTGCGTTTGGAGAAGGGCTTTGCTCTTTATGGTAATGATATCGATGACACAACTTCGCCTTTGGAGGCTGGTCTTGGCTGGGTTACAAAGTTTGTCGAGGGTAAGGACTTTATCGATAAGGAGGTCCTCGCAAAGCAGAAGGCTGAGGGCGTACAGCGTAAGTTGGTAGGCTTGAAGATGATTGACCGTGGTATCCCACGTCATGGATATAAGCTCGCTAACCTCGAGGGCGAGGAGATTGGTGTTGTTACATCAGGAACTATGTCGCCAATGTTGAAGGTTGGTATCGCTTTGGGTTACGTTAAGACCGAGTATGCTGCTCTCGGAACAACTGTTGCGGTTGTAATTCGTGACCGCTTGCTCAAGGCTGAGGTTGTGAAGTATCCTTTTGTATAGGTGAAATAAACATAAATGCCTAATAATAAACGCTGCCGTTGATTCGGTGGCGTTTGTTGTTTGTTTTCGGTATTGGCAAAGTGTCCGCACATATATAACAAAAAAACGCAAGGCTTTTAACCTTGCGTCTGTTTTTAAGGGTGGAAGATGGGGCTCGAACCCACGACCTTAGGAACCACAATCCTCTACTCTAACCAACTGAGCTACATCCACCATTTAGACTTGATCTCTCAAATCGGATGCAAATATATAGCTTTTCTTGCTTTCCTCCAAATTTATTTGCAAAAAACTTTTAAAAAACGAGTTATTTCTGCTTGTGATATTCTACCCAGCCATCGTAACCCACGTTTAGTTCAATAGCTTTATATCCGTTACCCGACAGAACGCCTGC
This sequence comes from Alistipes sp., assembly GCA_017424405.1. Classification (GTDB taxonomy): domain Bacteria; phylum Bacteroidota; class Bacteroidia; order Bacteroidales; family Rikenellaceae; genus Alistipes. The sequence goes on along the minus strand of JAFPAD010000040.1, from coordinate 2,683 downwards.
TACTTGTTTGCTGCGACCACCTCCTTTGCAGTAGAGTGCAATGGTTTTGTCTTTGGGTAGTTGTTTGTAGTCTGAAAAGAATGTAGCGCTACGTACGTTTAAATTTACATCTGTTCCCTCGATGGCACCCGCTTGATGCTCTTCGGGGGTACGTACATCTACCAATACGACATTTTTTCCTTGTATGAGCTTCTCGAAAGCCTCTACACCGTAGGACTTGTAGCTTACACAACTCTTTCTTGTGGGGGCACAAGAAGAGATGCACACAACAGCAGCGAGCAGTAGTATAATTCTCATAGTGGTATGATTATCCTATTTTTAATGTTTGCTTGATACGTGAAATAACATTGGGCTTCGTGGGCGAGAACTGCACCTCAAATGTGGCATCTTCTCCGCCTTTGAGCTCAATTGAGAATCCTACACGTCGTACACCCTCGTTGCTTGACTCGTAAGATTGCGCGGGGTTTTGATTCCATATTTTTGCTATTGCATTCGAACGAGTTTTAAGTTTTATATACATGGTTTTGTCCTTCTGCTTCAATAGTATGGTGTTTGGCGACACAATCTCGGCATCGGCGCAGGTTGTGATATGCCACTCCACGGTTGATGGGTTGGCAGAGTTCTCAATCTGGTCGATAATGGTGAGGTTGTTTTTCTTGTCAAGATGCGCCGAACGATGTGCGCTACGTGCATATGGCTCAAACACGGGTGAAAGGTTGATAGTCACGTGTTTGTCGCGATTGGTCACTTCGTGTGAGGTAATCTCAGCTTTGCCATTAACATTATGTCGTGCCCCTTTGAATGTGAGTGTGTTGTGAGAGTCTGCACCCAAACGGAAGGCGCTCCAACGGTCGCTGGTCTGGTCCATGTTATGCACGTCAATGCCTGCGGCGGTCAAATTTTCATCGTTTTCGTCCCCTAAGTCAATAACCCAGCGTACGCCGTTGAGTTCATATACAAACGAGCCAGCGTCCATGTGGGCATGCGAAGTGGCAGCCTTACCTCCCTTGATGGCAAAGAATGTATCGCCTTGATTCCAGCCGCTGCGATATATAAACATGGGTACCTCTCCCGTGCTGTACCACACTTTTTCGTCGAGTTGCGCCGCTTTGCTTAAATCCATCGCTATGGCGTTAATCATGTATAGTGGTAGTAAGTCATCGTGAGGTATGTTACCTTCGCTCAATAGTTTCTCGTCGATGGCAACAAGAGAGGTGTCACCTGCTTTGCGTGCAAACCAATACTTTGCGGGTAGGCAACCTGCTACTGCTTCGTTACAATCGCCATAGTTATATATGTAACCCGATGGCGCAACTAGATGATTCATGAACTCAGCGCTACGCATGAAACTTTTTTGCGCCGAAATACCCGCGTCATCGCCCAACGAAGACTCTAAAGCTGCAGCCAACATCGCCTCGAAGCCTGAGCCATAAGCCCAATGGCCATATCCCTCGGGATAGGCTCCGTCGGGTTCATATATCTTTAGTGCATTTTTGTTCGATTCTACACATTTAGCTATCAATGCCTTGCAGTATTCAGGAGCGCGCTCTAAGGTTGCCAATGCTCCGTAAATCATGCCCGCATTGCAGACAGAATTCCAATTGTTAGTAGCATTCCAAAAACTTAAACGCGTGTCTTCCGATGCCAGCAATCCCTTTTCATATATTGCTGTGCCGATGATGCTACGTGAGTGCACCGACAGACGACGATACAACCAATCATATCCAATCGCAAGAGCCATCGTCATTTCGGCAACATCTAAGAAGTGTGATGGGTTCCAATCCTCGAATGCACTTGCTGCCAGCATCTCACGCTCAGCCGCCGCCACATAACGCATGTCGTCGGTTGTTAGGTGGGCATACGAGAGGTGGAAAATGCGCTTCAATGCCTCGCGTGAGGCACCCTTCTCTCTCTTGATAGGCTCGGCACTTAGATAACTGTCAGCCACAGCGATAATCCTGTTGTGAACCGCTTTCGCATTTGCCGATGTTGATGGCAATTCGCGCATCTTTGTAATGTCACCTTTGGTGAGGAGTAGGCGAGGGTGCGGAGCTATGATTTCGTAGTTAAAAGTCTGCGCTGAGGCTGAAAAAAGAGCCAAAGCGAATATAAAAAAACAGAGTGTCAATAATTTTTTCATAATAAATCGTAAAAAGCGCATAAAATTAGAAATAATTTTGCAAACTTCGTACTTTGGTTGGCAGATTAATCGAAAGTAGGCAGAAAAACCATGTTGTATATGTCATTTTGTCATAGCAGGCTTGCTCGACTGACAAAAAGGTGTGACATTTGAGGTTTGGCACAAGGCTTGCTCTAAAATACCGCAAACAGAACATATATATTGTAAAACATAAACTAAAACATAAAAAACTATGACAATCAAACCACTTTCAGACCGCGTATTGGTGTTGCCAAATGCGGCAGAGGAGAAGACCGCAGGCGGTCTGTTTATTCCAGACACAGCAAAAGAGAAGCCACTTATGGGTAAGGTAGTAGCCGTAGGTCCTGGCACAGCAGATGTTAAGATGGAGGTTAAGGAGGGCGATACAGTTCTTTATGGCAAGTACGCTGGTACCGAACTCAACATCGAGGGTGTTGACTACCTCATTATGAAGCAGAGCGATATCTTGGCTATCTACTAATCGAGAGGCTGAGGAAGTTTCGTTCAAGAAATATTTAACGT
>JAFPAD010000039.1 GCA_017424405.1 Alistipes sp. | reverse complement strand
ATTACACTCCACAATGTTTTTACGCTTTTAGAATTGTTGGCAGTAGCAATGTTATCTTTTCTGATAACTTTTGTTGCAATAAATGCAAATATGGGTGTAAGAAATAGAGGGATAGAGGCAAGATTAAAATACTGCCAATTTCCATCCAACAATATTTGTAATATGATTTCAATCACAAGCATTGCAATCATAGTGTAGCCCCAAATCAGAAATGGCGTTCCCGAGTTACGCGTCAAGCGTGCGCGTGAATCGTTAATCATTGAGGTAATGAGTTCTAAACTCTGTGCCTCGGTTAAATTGTTTTTCTCCATAGCGATAGATAAATTGTAATTGTTAATAAAATTGTGTTAAGTGGACGGTTTATCCTCTTGTCTGGTGTAAATATAAAGCAGTTTATAATATAAACCAAATTTTAAGATGGAAAATTTTGTGTTTATGTCGGGTGAAAAAATAAAGCCCAACATCTTTGTTGGGCTTTGCAAATCATCATATCATCTACTCCTTATCGGGAGCATACTCCAAAATATCTCCTGGTTGGCAGTCAAGCGCTCGGCAGATGGCTTCGAGTGTTGAAAAACGCACTGCTTTTGCTTTGCCGGTCTTGAGTATAGATAGGTTTACGATGGATATATCAACCTTCTCGGATAAGTCCGAGAGCGACATCTTGCGTTTGGCAAGCATTACATCTAAATTTACAATTATAGCCATATCCTCCGTTGCATTAAATTGTCATTGCCTCATCTTCGTTGATACGTGCAGCCACTGCCATCAGCTCTGCAAAGATAAGTAAAAGAAGTGGAGCTGTCAAAACTTCTGACTCAAATCGCACTGCGCCAAAGAGTTCGATAGGCGAGAGGTCGCCGTACAATTCCTTTGTTGCAAGTTGCGTAAAGACCGCGCGGTTGTTCATAATGATGTAATAGAAGAACGTCACAAGCGCCAGCACTCGAACCAATGCGGGGTGGTTTTTACGGAAGATATTGCCTGTGCGGAAGCCTTTGATAGCCCCGATGAGTATCCAGCCGACAATCACCGTGATAACGATAAACAAAACTAATGCGGCGTAGGCCATCGCTTTATTAGCCTTCCAGCCGAAGTGGTCAGGGCGCACATAGTTTGAGTTCTTCGAGTAGAGAATCATCGAGGATGGTCGCGCCTCTACTAATGGATTGCCCTCCTCGTCGCTTTGGATTGTTATGGCGAAATTTTGATTACTATCGGTGATGTTGTAAGGCAGATATGGAGTGTCCAACTCGCCGATGAAGGTGTGGTTTTGGATATCCATGTAAGGATTTGTTGAGTAGAACAACTGCACCGTAAAGTGTGCAATGTGGAACAGCGCAACGAGCGCTACTGCTGTCGCCAGAATGATTGTGCGACGCTGAACAGTTTTTGAAATTTTCATAATAGTTTTTTGTTTTTATATGGTTAATAATTGAGAGTTGTTGCGATTGTTCTCACTGCAAATGTAATGATAAAAATTAAACAAACAAGCAAAAACGATAAAAAATTAATGAAAAACGATAAAAATATAAATTAATAATAAAAGGCTGCTGTAAATTTACAGCAGCCCTTTGTTGTTGGGAAGGCGTATCGGCTACTCCTTTTTCCACATCTTGTCACCCAGGAAGAAGTAGAGCGTTCCGTAAGAGTAGCGGCCCGTAGGAGCGCCACGGTCGAATGTAATCCACAGATAACGCTCGTAGTTACCATACTGAATAGGAATAATCGTAGGCCAGCCACGACGTCCTCCATCGCTATACTGGTGCTGAAAAACGCCCTCGTAACGCAACGATGGGTAGTGGTAGATGTAGTATGTAGTGTCGGTGCCACCGCTCAATACATAGCGCTTGCCACCCACGCTTACGATGCGTATGCCGGTGTTGTTATTGTAGTTCGACTCGGCGATAAGGGTGTAAGGTCCGTTCCAATTATCACTCTCGCAGAGGTAGGTGACGTAGGATCTATCCTTGAGTGCGCAGTATGCCAAGCGCCATTTCCCCGCCTCGGCATCGTAGAAGAAGTCGGGGTCTTCGGTGTTGAAACCCTTGTTGTTGGTATAGCTGTGTGGAAATACCAGCTCGGTACACTCCAAGTAGTGAACACCTTGCAGCAGGTCGGCTTTTGTTGAGCAATAAGCCAACGTGTGGGTATCTTCGTGAGTGGTGGTAATGACCATGAACTCGTCGCTGTCTTTGTTGTAAACAACCTTTGTGGCGTGGAAACCATACATTATGCCGTCGCCCTTGCCAAAGAACATAGCACCCTCCATACGAACTTCGTATGATGCCAGGTCAATCGAGTAAATACCCTGATATGAGTCGAAAATGCGCTCGAAGCCTCGTGTCGTTAGGCACAGATACAATCTGCCGTCCTTTATAAGAGGTGTTCCGTCGCTATACTGTATTATCTGCGAGTCGGCTTGTCCTGTTCCGCAGGTTAAAAGAGCTTCAGCCTTGTGTAGTGTTACGTTAGAGCCTTTTTTCAAGTTGGCATAGACACCGAACGAGTGGGTGATGCAACTCTCCACGGCACGCATGTCGTTGGTTACGCTATAAAGCAAGTCGGCACTGCCGTCGTCGTAGAGCGAGAATACATGAAATCGTACTCCCGTATATTGAACGCGCAACTTGGTTAAGGGGTCTTTCTTTACCTCTTTCTCAGCTAATATTTTCTCCTCGCCCTTGTCCGAAGCTACCGATATGACCTTGCCATCGCTATAATATATGTAAATGGTCTTGCCTTGTCCGCTGTTGGGGTAGAAGGCTACGCCCGCCTGCTCTGCTTCGCTGATGTCGGCTAATGAAACCTCATAGGTGAAGTAGGGGTGGAAAGCACCCACGCGAATTATGGAGTTCACGTCGCCTTGCTCGGCTGCGATGTTTAGCGTGCGCCCCGTCTGCTTAAGGGTAGGTTGGTTCAGAGAATTTTCTAAAATCAAATTCGCCGAATGATCCAACATCAAGTTTGTACCCTCCATGTTGATTTGGCTGACCACCTTGCGCAGATTGTAGAAGTTGCGTATGAACGATTGTCTTACGAATGTCATGTCGGTCAGCGACACCTCCTCTTGGGGTATTTGTGCCATAGCCATCAAGCTACACACTAAAAGCGATAGTGTTAGGTAAAGACGTTTCATAATATAGGTTTTAATGTCTAAATATACGAAAAATTATGGAAACACAATGGTTTGCAGGAAATCTATCTATTAAAAACGGGCTTTTCAAATCATAGAATTATGAAAAAAGTTTATCTTTGTGAAGGTATAACCTAAGAATATTACGATATCGAAAAATAAAATTTGAATCTTATGTTGATTAAAGATTTACAGCCTAAGGCGGTGTGGGAGTGGTTTGATATTCTTGCTTAGAGTTAGTTGGTCGAATAATGTGCGAGTTGGTGAGTCTTTGATTTTATATTTGTATTTTCAAAATATTCGTTTTAATTTTGTTACATGATTGTGTTGTGTAAACATATAATTTTGCCACCCGCATTCTGTAACTCGCTGATAATGAGGGGGGGGGTACACCCGCTATATAAAGTTTTTCTTTAGGTGGATTAGGCCATCGTACGACCTTTGAAAGGTTGTGCGGTGGCTTTTTATATATTGGCTAATAATTAATAAAATCTTATAATATGAAAAAAGAAGTCTATGAAGCACCTGTTTTAGAGGTGATTGAGGTCGCTATTGAGAGTGGGTTCGCAGCGACAGGAGACCCCGATAATTTTGGTAATGGAGGTTGGTAAGGTAGAACAACAGACTTAAAAATGAGAAGAGATGAAACGTGTTATAATATTGATGTTAGTTGCATTGGCAGCTTGCAGTAAGAGTGAAATATCGGAGCTGACACAGCCTGCTTCAGGTGATAGAATTGTTGTGTCGGCGACAATTGGCTCGAATAGCAGTCGTGTTGCGCAGGAGGAGGTATCATCTCCTGACGGTAATTATGTTAAAGTGGAGTGGATGCCTGAGGGTGAACAATTTGCTGTACTTTGCGAGAATGGGACACAAGTTGTAACCTTTACTCAGACCGCCGATAAGGATGATAGCCCTTCGCTTTTTGAGGGTGAATTGCCAACCGATGGACAATCGTCGTTGTATTACGCCTATTATCCTGCTGCAATTGGTGAAGCGTTGAGTGGCGAAGGGTTGCCAGCAACACTTTTTACTGAGCAAGATGGTACGCTGAATGAAGATATGTGTATCATGGGATGTGAAAGTGATGGTACAAAGTTCGAATTTAAGCACTTGATGTCAATCATTAATCCTACGTTTAAGGTTGGTGATATAGCACTTGATAGTAAACTAATTGCACGTATCAGCCTATCAAGCGATTGTATCCCTACGGCTTCTTGGGCAGCTTCGGTGAGTGATATGGTAAGTGTAAAGGCGCAATGCGATGAATGTGAGGATATTTACCTCTATGTATCTACTGTCGTTGAAACTGATGCCGAGCATAGAGAGTTCGCAGTTGAAGTAGAGACAAGTGATGCAAAACTCTATAAGGGTCAGTTGGTGGTGCCTGATGGTAAAAGTCTTGAGTTGGGTAAATTCTATACTCCAACAATTACTTTAACTCAACATACTGCACAGGTTTATAACCATGATGTTGTACCTACATCGGAGTCTGATCTATTGGGTGATGGCTCAGAGGATAATCCTTATAGAATATTTAGAGCAGGTGATTTGGCTTGGTTGCTTGAGACGGCTGAGGGCATGGATGGCTATGGTAGATATTATGCTCTTGAGAGTGATTTTGAAATAGAGAGCGATGAAGATAATCCATGGATGTTTGCAAGTGACCCAACTCAGCCATTCTTGGGTACATTTGATGGTCAGGGACATACCATTACGGGTACGTTGACAGCTTCAGAGTATGCTGTTCTCGCAGGTTTTGTTGGTGCCAATGGAGGTGTGATTAAAGACCTAAATGTAGATGCAACGGTTGTGAGCAGTGGTACGCTTTACGATTTGATGGGTGTTGGTCTACCTATTGGAGGTGTTGGAGCGGTTGCGGGCTTAAATCAGGGTATGATTGATGGCTGTACTAGTGGCGGTGAGATTATTTGTGCAGAGCAGAACGACAATGGTCTATCTGCTGCTGGAGGTTTGGTTGGCGTTAATGTCGGTATAATTTCTAATTCGACAAATACGGCTACGGTTGAAGCAGCTGCTTTTGATGGCCGACTTATGCAGGTTGCTATTACGGCAGGAGGTATTGCAGGAGGTATTGCAGCTGGTGCAATAACAGGATGTACTAATGAGGGTACTGTAATAGGTGGTACATCGGCAAATATGGCAGAGGACCCCGATTGGGGTGTATCTGCTACGGCTGGTATAGTCGGTATGTGTATGCCATCTGCCGATATCGTTATTTCCGATTGTCATAATGAGGCTTCTATCATTGGCGCTGGTACAAGGGATTTAGAGGAGTTAGCTAATGATACCTATGCGGCAGGAGTTGTTGGCATGGTAGAGAATACAAATGTAGAAGGTGCAACGGTTACTATTACGGGATGTTCCAATAGTGCTCCTGTTACGGGAGGAGTAGCTGCTTGTCAAGGTGATACGTTTGTAGGAGGTATCGTTGGTTGGAATGATATGGCAAATATATCGAATTGTATAAATACAGCCGCCGCTGTTGTTACGGCAGGCGATGCAATGGCAACTCAAACGTCGGGACATAATTATGAGGCTGGTTATTGCTATGTTGGCGGTATTGTTGGCAATCATCGTGGTCATATGGATGATAACCAAACATGGGTTATTACCGCAACAATTAGTGGATGTAAAAATTATGCGACGGTGAATGGCTGTTTGGAGGCTGTGCGTTGTTGGCAGGGTGGTATAGCTGGTTGCAACGAGGGTGGTCATTGTGTGATAGAGCAATGTGAAAACCATGGAACGATTAATGGTCGTGGCTCAGAAGAACTTGGCAACCTCTATATCGCGGGTATTGCTGGTATGAATAATGGTAGCGCAGCAACAATTGCCGATTGTTACAACTATGGTGCGGTGATAGGCGGTAAGAGTGGCTATGATAATCATACGGCAGGTATAACAGCTTATCATATTGGCTCGTGTGCTGAGCCCGGGTATTCAGGTTGGATAGCTCGTGTATATGGTTGTACTAATGGCCAAGATGCAACTATTACACCAGGTGAATATTTGGGGTATGGTAATCCAGATTATATTGATGAATTGTGGATTACAGGTAGTATTGTTGGTTATAACTACAGTCTGGTTTGTAACTGCTGTAAGGATTTAAGTGGTTTTGCAGGAAAGTTAGTAGGTTATGGCTTAGACGTTGTGAGTGGTGAACATGATAACACAAACCACCAAAATATACCTGAAAACTAAAAACACATTATTAAAAGCTGTCAAAACTGACAGCTTTTTTGTTTTAATATTGCGAAAGAGTATGATATTTAGTAAATTTGCTAAAATTTGATTTTTATGGTTTTGAAAGATTTACAACCCCATGCCGTGTGGGAGCAGTTTGATGCTCTTACGCAGGTGCCACGTCCATCGAAGAAGGAGGAGCGTGTGATTGAATTTTTGATTGAGTTCGCAAAGCGCCACAACATAGAGTGGCAGCGCGACGATATAGGTAATGTGGTGATGCGCAAGCCTGCAACGGTGGGTTATGAGGGTCGCCCAACGGTGATTTTGCAGTCGCACATGGATATGGTGTGCGAGAAGAACAACGATGTGGAGTTTGATTTCGATAACGATGCTATACGTGCCGTTGTTGATGGCGAGTGGGTGCGTGCCGAGGGTACGACTCTCGGTGCCGATGATGGTATCGGTATGGCGGCTTCGATGGCTCTGTTGCTCGATACGGAGGCGGAGCACGGACCTTTGGAGGTGTTGTTTACCGTTGATGAGGAGACAGGCTTGACGGGAGCGTTCAATCTTGGCGAAGGAATGCTTACGGGTAAGTATCTGATAAACCTCGACTCGGAAGATGAGGGTGAGATTTTCATAGGCTGTGCTGGTGGAGTTGATACCGTAGCATACTTTGCTCTTGAGCAGGAGGCTGCCCCAGAGGGTTTGTCTTTCTATCGCGTCGATGTGAAGGATTTGGTCGGCGGTCATTCTGGTGATGATATAAATAAAGGTCGTGCCAATTCAAATAAATTGGTTGCTCGTCTGATGCTGTCGGCACAGGAACAGTTTTGTGCCCGTGTGAGCCGTATTGAGGGCGGAAACTTGCGTAATGCCATTCCTCGAGAGGCTTATGCTGTTGTGGGTATCCCAGTCGAAAATGCAGCTGCTTTTGAGGCTTTGGTGCAGAGTTATGCCAGCAATGTGAAGACTATGTTTGCTTTGGCAGAGCCAGATATGAATATTACCTTCAGCGTCGTGGAGGCTCAAGCAAGTGTGCTTACATCTGATTTGCAGCGTCGTTTGCTTAAGGCATTGGTTTCTGTTCCAAATGGCGTGATTGCTATGTCACAGGCGGTTGAGGGTTTGGTTGAGACATCTACAAACTTAGCATCGGTTAAGTTCGTTGAGGAGCATATTGTGGTGACAACCTCTCAACGCTCATCGGTGGAGAGCGACAAGCACGCCATTAAGGATTCGGTACATAACTGCTTCGCCGTGGGTGGTGCTGTAGTTGAGCACTCCGATGGTTATCCGGGTTGGGAGCCAAATCCCAACTCGCAGTTGCTGGCTACAACGGTTGAGAGCTACGAACGTCTGTTTGGTGTGAAGCCAAAGGTACGCGCCGTACATGCGGGCTTGGAGTGTGGTCTATTCCTTGAGAAGTATCCACATCTCGAGATGGTGTCGTTTGGTCCTACTGTGCTTGGTGTTCATTCGCCCGACGAGAGAATAAATATTACTACGGTAGAGAAGTTCTGGTTTCATCTGAAGGAGGTTTTGAAAAGCATATAATCCCATTATGCGCCGTTTGTGGCTTATGATACTAATCCTTGTGCTGGCTGCCCCTGCAATTGCGCAGGAGGCAGCTGAGGATTATTTGTTTTATAAGCTCGAAGGCGATGATGTTGCGGAGTTTTCAATTGCAACTGACACGTTGCTGTTCTATCGTGCCATTCAGCATCGTGAAGATATGTATGGCTATATTGCAGATTATCGATTGTCGTTTGTGGAAAATGCACGTCGTGGTCATTATTATACAGAACGCGCGCTGACTTTAGATGGTGTGCAACTGCGACAATCGCATGAGTCTTTATTACGACGTTTAGGATTATCACATTACTCTTATGCGGGTATCTCGCATGGCGTGTTGGGTGTTGGAGGTGTGTCGGGTGTTGATGCCTACACCTCAACCGATGGTGTTCCTACCGATGGCGGAGATGTCGCGTTGTTCTTTTCGGGTAAGGGCTATTTGGGTGGAGTGAGAACTTCGTTGCATAGCTTGATGTCGAAAGGTTGGAGCATGTCGATGCTTTTGTCGGCAAAGGGAGGTGATGACTTATATGTCGAGGGGGTATATAATAATTCATTGGACGCGGGTCTGCGTCTTGTGAAGGAGTATGAGTCGGGGGCAAATCTATCTTTTGTGGCGTTGGCGCGAATTGGAGATAAGGGTTTGCGTCGAGGCTCTACGCAGGAGGCATTTTCATTGATTGGTGATAATCTATACAATCCCACGTGGGGTTGGCATGGCGATAGGGTACGTAATTCTCGTTATCGACACTTTGCCGAGCCTTTTGTTGTAATATCATTACAGCAACCTATCACTGATGCTACCACGATGAGACTATCGGTTGGTGGGGAGTATAGTGCTAAGGCAAATTCTGCGCTGGGGTGGTATGATGCTATGAGCCCTTATCCCGATAATTATCGTTACATGCCGAGCTATTATGCCGATGACAATGTGGCAAATCTTGTAGCCCAGCATTGGCGCATGGGTGATGCCGATGTTACTCAGGTTGATTGGGTCTCGATGTATGCACAAAATAACCGCTCGTCGCGTGGTGCTGTTTATGCTTTGGAGGAGCGAGTGGAACGTATTACCGCAGGAGAGGCGATTATGCAATTATCCACTCAGGTGGGAGATAACTTGACCATTGAGTATGGCGTGCGTGGCGGTGTGAAATCCTCACGACGCTATAAGCAGATGGCCGACTTGATGGGTGCACCTTATCTATTGGATTTGGATTATTATCTTATCGACGATGACACTTTCTCGAATAATCTTCAAAATAATCTTCTCTCGCCCAACCGCATGGTGAAGGAGGGTGATAGGTTCTCGTATGATTATGCTCTGGAGGAGAGGTCGCTCTTTGCCGATATGGGGTTGCGTTATCATTCCAATCGTTGGCGTATGGACGTAGATGTAGCCGTTGGGCATAGTGTGATATATCGCAATGGCTATTTCGAAAAGGAGATATTCCCTGCGTCGGGCTCTTATGGTAGGTCGAAGATGTTGCGCACTTCGCCATACTCGTTGAAAGCGGTTGCGGGATATGCATTTTCGGCAGCGCACTATTTAGATGTGGCTTTAGCGAAGGTTGCCGTAGCACCTCAAGCCGATGCACTCTATTTTAACCCTTCGTATAATAATCGCATGGTTGATGATGCGGGTTTGGAGCAGACAGCTGCCGCAGAAGTGAATTATAAGTATCATTCATCTTGGGTTGATGCTCAGGTGAGTGCCTATATGCAACTGACCAGTAATGCGCGCGAGATGATGCGTTGCTATGATGATTTGTCGGCTACATATTGCGATGTCGAGGTGGAGGATATTGCTGTGTTGCATTATGGTGTTGAGTTGGCGGCTAAGATACGTTTGTCGGAGAGCCTGCGAGGCGAACTTGCATGTGCCGCAGGTGAGTATGTATATGCCCAAAATCCATTTGTGAGTCACTATCGTGACACCGACAACTCGTTGGTGTGCTCATTGAGTGAAAGTTACATGAAAGGCTATAACATTGGTGGAACTCCTCAATTCACAGGGTCGGTAGGCTTGACCTATTTCAATATGCGAGGATGGGTGGTGTCGTGTGGCGTGAATTATGCGGGCTTGAGATATGTTGAGCCGTCGTTTGTGCGTCGTACGGAGAGGGTTCTGCGACAAGGATCGGCTTCGAGTGAGATATATGAAAAGTTTTTGGCGCAGCAGCGTCTTGATGATGCTATGACGATAGATGCCTCTGTGTCACGTTGGTTTAGAGTGGGGCAGTCGAGATTGTCGCTTACTTTGTCGGTAAGAAATTTACTTAATAATCGAGATATAGTTTATGGAGGATATGAATCCTCTCGCATACGTCACTATCGTAGTGGAGCTGCGACGATATATGCTCCGCAGGATAATATTATTACTTATGCCTACCCACGTACTTTTTATGGCGTAGTGTCATGGAAGTTCTAACATTTGGCGTTTTGCGTTTAAACTCTTATCTTTGCAACGGAAATAATTAAGAATAGATAAAACTTAAGATATATGGCAGGTTCGAACTTTGTCGATTATGTGAAGATATTTGCCCGTTCGGGTCATGGAGGTGCTGGCTCATGCCACTTCCGTAGAGAGAAATTCGTTGCCTTCGGAGGTCCCGATGGCGGCGATGGCGGTAAGGGTGGTAGTATCATTTTGCAGGGTGATAGACAGTATTGGACGCTTATTCACCTTAAGTACCAACGTCACCAGTTTGCTGAAGACGGTGAGGGTGGTCATGGTGCACGTTCAACAGGTAAGGACGCTGCCGATATTATTATCCCTGTACCTCTGGGTACGGTGGCTCGTCGTTTGGTTGAGAACGAGGATGGCACCACAGAACTTGTGCCTGTGGGCGAGGTTACTGAGCATGGTGAGCAGCTCGTATTGTTGAAGGGTGGTCGTGGCGGTTTGGGTAACTGGCACTTCAAGAGCTCAACAAATCAAGCACCACGCTATGCACAGCCCGGAGAGGAGGGCGATGAGGGCGCTTTCGTGCTCGAGCTTAAGGTGTTGGCTGATGTAGGCTTGGTAGGCTTCCCTAATGCAGGTAAGAGTACGCTATTGTCGGTTGTGTCAGCTGCGAAGCCAAAGATTGCTAACTATGCCTTCACTACGTTGGAGCCAAACTTGGGTATTGTCGAGGTGCGTGACCATAAGTCGTTCGTTATGGCCGACATTCCAGGTATTATCGAGGGAGCACACGAGGGTAAAGGTCTTGGTACTCGATTCCTGCGTCACATCGAGCGAAATTCGGTATTGCTCTTTATGGTGCCTGCCGATAGCGATGATATAGCTAAGGATTATGAGATTTTGCTTGGCGAACTTACCCAGTACAACCCCGAATTGTTGGATAAGCAGCGTCTGCTTGCCATCACCAAGTGCGATATGTTGGATGACGAGCTAATCGAGCAGATGCGCCCATCACTTCCTGAGGGTATTCCATCGGTATTCATTTCGTCGGTAGCGAATATGAACATCACTCGCCTAAAGGATATGCTTTGGGAGGCATTGCAGCAGTAATAGCAGATGTCATACAGATAAAAGGTGTGCCAACTTCGGTGGTGCACCTTTTTTGTTAAAATGCTATGCGATGATTGATAATGCGCAGCGAGTATGTCTTGTCGAAATATTCCACGATGCCCCACACTGTGCCAATGCCTGATGGAATCTTCTCGTGGCAATAGCTACACTCGGCAATGGTGCGCACCTGAAGTGCGTTTCCATCTTTATCATGCAGAGTGCGTAGCGTGGTAATGTATTTATTGGTTTCGGGGTCAATGTCACACCACGTAAGCCCCGCATCGTCACCAAATGAGATGTCGTTTAGAGCCACGTAGTTGCCAACGTGATGAGCGGCGAGTTCGGGAATAGTAATATCTTGTGGTTGTATTTCGTAGGGCTGTTGTCGGTCAATGTGAAAATGTTGCTCCACAAGCGATGGCGTTATACGATCAACATTGTAGTTAGATGTGGGCTTTGCTCCTAAGATAATCTTGCCGCCACTTGTGCCAAGGGTAAGCCCTGTGCAGTGGATTTTCACCTGAGCCGATATGGGAAACTGCGAGGCGGTGGAGGCGTAATCCACCAACACCTCGATGCAACCACTCTGGTCACCTATAACGATAGCCTTGTTGTATTCTCCAAATAAATCGTTTGCCACGACGTATGCTTCGATAGTAACATCGTCGGTAATGTCGTCGCTCGTGGAACGACATAGGCTCTTTAGGTGAGCTATGCTGATGGTGGTGTGTGGCGATTCGTCAAATTCTGGATGTGCTTTCTCGCTACACGATAGCCAACAAAATGCAAGGCTAATGCTGTATAGAACAATCCTTTTCATCGCGCATCTTTATTAGGAAACACTCCTTGCCATTAAACTTACTCTGCTGTAATATTCCCGTCAGAGCAACCTGCTGGGTAGGGATAGCCTCTAAGGCATAGTCGGCATACTCTGACGTATAGACAACTATAATATTACTATCCTTGTCACAAAATATGTTGTAACCTCTCCATTTCCCCTCCTGATTTACTTGCCAGATGTCTTGATATGAGGCACTGCACAAACGTAACCCGCCGATGGTTATCAACGTGCCACACATGTCGGTGGTTAATTCTTTGATATAGGCGGGTGCTGGAGCTACCGGATTGTAACTATTGTGACATGTCACATGCTCCTCAAGCAATATGCGTGAGGTGAAGTAATCGGTCGGGTAGTTGCTGTAAGATTTTGCTTTGCGCCCGATTTGCAAAATGCCGTTGTAGCGTGCAAGAGTACACCCCTTCAGGCGTACCGTCACGTAGTAACCTTTGGGAAAGAGATTGTGCAGGTCATACATGCCTGCCATTAACTCTGCGCCAGCTGTGAGATCTTCAAATGTGAATGTGTGGTAGAAATTATTTGCTTTGTCGCATGAGGTTACGTAACCGCCAATTACAAGATCTTGTTCTATTGTCAAAGTTCTGTCGGCAACAAGCGAGCGCAACTCTCCTAATGAGATATTTGTCGTAGGAGGTGTAGAATCGGCAACAGCAATGTTGTCATACTTTGTGCAGCACACATATCCGATACACATAATCAACGTGATAATAATTCTTGCATGTCTGCTATGTGATGATACGCTTCGCATTGTTAAGAGATATGTTGTTGGTTACGTTGGTTTCTTATTGTAAAGATAGTATTTTTTCGGAATTAAATAGTTATTTTTGCGGCTAAATATTAATACTTGAAGATATGTTGAATTTTATGCAAACCGAGCAGGTCGAAAATCTAATTGTACCTGACAGTATTCAGAAAGCTCGTTTGGCTGAGGCGGTGAATCGTTTGACCGATGTCGATTTTATAAAGGATATCTGGGTCGATATGCTTAATTGGCTGGTGTGGACAGGTGTTAAAATGGTTATTTCACTGGCGATATTCTATGTCGCACGCTGGTTGTTACATAAACTTTTGCGTATAGTCGATGCCTTGATGACCCGTCGTGAGGTGGAGGTGTCGTTGCACTCGTTCCTCTTGACTGCAGTCAAGGTATTGGGTTATGTGCTTATCGTACTCATAATTGTATCGGTCTTGGGCTTTAATTCTTCGTCATTCCTTGCCGTGCTGGCATCGATGGGTTTGGCTATTGGTATGGCGCTGAGTGGTACGTTGCAGAACTTCGCAGGTGGTATCATGATTTTAGTGTTGCGTCCATATCGCGTAGGTGATTTTATCGAGGCGCAGGGCGTGAGTGGTACCGTGTCAAGCATCAGCTTGTTTAATACTGTGGTGCTAACGAGTGATAAGAAGACTATTTACATTCCTAACAATGCCATATCAACGTCGATTATCAACAACTACTCGACCTCAACCACACGTCGTTGTAGCTGGAAGGTGTCGGTAGCGTATGGCGATGATTATGATAAGATTCGTGAGGCTATGCTCGCAATCATCACGCGTGATGGTCGTGCCTTGACCGACCCCGCACCTGTTATTCGTATCGATGCTTTGGCTGATAGTGCTGTGGTGATTGAGGCTCGTGCATGGGTTAAGAATGATGATTACTGGGGTTTGTACGACTCAGTAACCGAGGCGTTTTATAAGGAGCTTCCAGAGCGTGGTGCTAACTTCCCATTCCCTCAGTTGGATATCCATATTCAGAAGGATTAATATCTCAATTACCTCTATTGGTCTAACAATACTTTTAGTAAATCGCCATATAAGAACTACGAAATATTGAAATAATAGCAATTTTTAGCTATATTTGTGGCGATTAAACTTGAAACACATTTACAACTATGGAATTTAAAGATGTTTTGGCAATCTCAGGAATGCCCGGTCTGTATAAGTATGTAGCACAGTCAAAGAATGGTATCATCGTTGAGGGTTTGGCTGATGGTCGTCGCATGAATGCTTCGGCAACATCACGCGTGAGCGCCCTTTCGGAGATTTCAATGTATACCGAGGGTGAGGATATTCCTTTGGCGGAGGTATTCACTCGCATGTATGCCTATACTGAAGGTAAGGAGGCTCTCTCTCACAAGGAGTCTGCCGATAAGTTGAAGGCTTATTTTGGTGAGGTTTTGCCTGAGTGGGATCGTGAGCGTGTTCACGTGTCAGATATCAAGAAGGCTCTCTCTTGGTTCAATATCTTGGTAGCAGCAGGCATGACTGAGTTCAAGCTCCCTGAGGAGGTTGAGGAGCAGACTGAGGAGTAGTTGTTATTCTGCAACTGAATAAGTAATAGAGGCTGCCCGAAAGTAGCCTCATTTTTTTCTACGTTACTATGAAAAGATTTTTTGTAACATCTGTTTTTGCCATCATCATAAATCTGTGCTTTGCTCTCGAACCGCAAGATTCTCTGCTTTTAGCCAATGCTAAATGGGATACTGAGGTTAAGTGCCCAAAGGACATGATATTCAAACAAGCACAAATTGAGGGTTTGTATGGCGGAGTGCAATCTATTAGTTTGATAGAGATACCTCGCTCACGCAAACACCGATTTGGAATTGCGGGTAATAAAGGTATGCTGAGAACAAGCCAACAAGCCACTGCGCACGATGCTGTGGCTGCAATAAATGGCACGTATTACAATATTCGTATTGGCAACTCTACGTGCTTTTATAAGATAGATAAAGAGGTGATAGATTCTACCGTAATGGGTGAATTTATGGGACGTGTGAATGGCGCAATTAAAGAGCGTGGTGGTAAGTTGCGTGTCATGGCTTGGAGTAAGGAGATTGAGCAAACGTATCGCGGCAAACGAGGAACGGTGCTTGCTTCGGGTCCATTGCTCATAAAGAATGGAGATATGGTTGGGTGGAGTGAGTTTGACCCTAATTTTATCAATACTCGCCACCCTCGTAGTGCTCTATATGTTAAGAGAGATGGCACAACGGTGTTTCTGACCGTAGATGGTCGCTCGCGTGGAAATGCCGACGGTATGAGTATACCCGAGTTGGCTCAGGTAGTAAAATGCTTGGGTGCTGTTGATGCCATAAATCTTGATGGAGGTGGTTCTACGACACTTTGGCTGCAGGGCTTGGGGGTGCTAAACTATCCGTGCGACAATCGCTGCTTTGATCACGAGGGTGAGCGTTCTGTGTCGAATATTATCTACGTTAAGTAGAGGCTTAAAATGCAATAGGCTGTTTAACTTTTGTTAAACAGCCTATTCTTTATTATTAGGTGAAAATTACTTCTTTCGCTTAATTGAAGGCACCTTGCCTGATTGTGCTGGGTGACCGTTGCCGATAGTTGGCCAGCCGTCCTTGCCCCAATTCACAGGGTCGATATACATCTTGCGACCGGCATTAGGCTCGTTAACATCAACACCGTGGTAGTAAATCCAATCCTGACCCTTGTCGTCGGCGATAATCTGTGAGTCGTGACCCGGACCCTTCACCTTGTCATCACCCGAGAGTAATATTTCGTGGTGGTTGTCCAACATTTTGCGACCCTGCTTATCTACATAAGGTCCAAACAATGATTTGCTGCGACCTACTACGGTTTGATACGTACTGTTCACACCATTGCAGCATGAACCGATAGATGCGAAGAGATAGTAATAACCCTTGCGTTTGATGATATATGTACCCTCATAGGCTGTGCCTGCAATCTTGAGCAGGTTTTTCGAGTCGATGAGTTCCAAGCCATCATCGGTGAGCTCCGTTAGGTAAATGCCTCGGAAGCTGCCCCAAATGAGATATTTACGACCATCTTCCTGATAAATCACAGGGTCGATAGAGTTCTGCACACCAATCTGCTTTGAGTTAAAGAGTAACTTAGCATCAGTAAATGGACCCTCAGGGCTATCAGCCACAGCGCGACCAATACCAGCTTCCCACTCGCCACCCCAAGTGGACATTGAGAAATAGAGTACATACTTACCCTCAATATAGTTGATATCTGGCGCCCAAATATTTGCTTTTGGAACAAACTTTGGTACCTCGCCTCTACGGAATGCGCCGCCAATGAACTCCCAATTCACCATGTCCTGCGACTTGTACACGGGAACATTGCCACGCTGCATAGTCGAGTAGGCGTAGAACGTACCGTCCTTCGCACGGATAACCGTTGGGTCGGGTGCGTTGTTGTCAATAACGGGATTGGTGTATGTTGCAGTCGCTTTCTCACCTTTCACTCCTGAGCATGAACTAATCAATGCTACCGCTGCTAACAAATACAAATACTTCATCATAATTGAAATTTTAAGTGTTAAGTTCTTTCTCTCTTACTCATTCTTCTCAGACTTAAAATATGGACCAACGCTCTTTTTTGTGGTTGGAGTTCCATTGCCGATTGTAGGCCAGCCATCTTTCCAAATCACTTTGTCGAGATACAGTTTACGACCAGCGTTAGGTTCAGAGGTATCGTAGCCGTGGTAGAAAATCCAGTCATCACCATTGTCGTCAGTAATAATCTGCGACGTGTGACCAGGTCCTTTCACCTTATCGTTGCTCATAAGGATAGTTTCGTGGCAGTTGTCAAGCATGCGTCTGCCGTTCTTATCTACATAAGGTCCAAATAGCGATTTGCTACGACCTACGACAACGCGGTAAGTGCTATTCAGGCCCTCGCAACATGACCCCCACGCACCAAACATATAGTAATAGTCGTCGCGCTTATGGATGTAGATACCTTCATATGCCGTGCCTGCTATTTTCTGTATGTCAGTCTTGTCAATCAACTCCAAACCATCATCGGTAAGTTCAGTAATGTAGATGCCGCGGAAGCTACCCCAAATGAGATATTTGCGATCGCCATCTTGGAAGATGACGGGGTCAATAGAGTTTTGTACACCGATCTCCTTTGAGGTGAATAGTAACTTCGAGTTGGTATAGTAGCCTCCAGGATTTACAGCCGTTGAACGACCGATACCTGCTTCCCACTCTCCACCCCAAGTTGACATCGAGAAGTAGAGCACATATTTATCATTGATATAGTTTGCATCTGGTGCCCAAATTCCAGCACCTTTAACAAACGTTGGTACTTGGGTTGCAGTATATGCACCTCTGTAGTGCGACCATGAAATCATATCATCGGAGCGATATACTGGCACATTGCCATTGCTCATTGTTGAGAAGAGGTAGAACTTGCCATTTTTACCTTTTAAGACAGTTGGGTCGGGACAATCTACATTGATAACGGGGTTTTTGAAGTATTTTACCGCTATCTCTTCTTCTTTCTCCTCTTCAATAATTCCCTCTCCTTCATCTGATGAGCAGGCGCAAAGCCATACCGATATTAATAAGGTGCTCGCCACAAGTGAGAATAGATATTTTTTCATTTTAGACGGTTTTAGGATAGTTGATTTTTACATTCTCTGTGGAACATCAATACCCAACAGTTTCATTGCACGATTAATCACGCGAGCCACCTCAGCAGCGAGTTTCACACGCATCAAGCGCTTCTGCTCATCTTCCTCCTTGAGGATTGAGTGGTCGTGATAGTAGCCGTTGAATGTCTTAGCCAAGTCGTAGGCATAGGCTGCAATGATTGAAGGTGCAAAGTTTTCACCTGCAGATGCTACAATTGTTGGGAAGTCGTTAAGCGACTTGATAAGCTCAATCTCCTCAGCCAATAGCTCACAGTTGGCGTTTGCCTTGAAATCAATGCCAGCCTCCTCAGCCTTGCGAAGGATTGAGCAGATACGTGCGTGAGTGTACTGAATGAATGGACCTGTGTTACCATTAAAGTCGATTGACTCACGTGGGTCAAAGAGCATGGTCTTCTTTGGGTCTACCTTCAAGATGAAGTACTTGAGTGCACCCAAACCTACCATCGAGCATACGGCATTCGCCTCCTCCTCGCTGCAGCCGTCGAGCTTACCCAACTCGTTCGACATCTCGCGTGCAGTCTCAACCATGTCGGCAATCAAATCGTCGGCATCTACGACAGTACCCTCGCGCGACTTCATCTTACCCTCAGGCAACTCAACCATACCATAAGAGAGGTGGTAGATGTTGTCGCTCCACTCGTAGCCGAGCTTCTTCAACACAAGCTTCAATACTTGGAAGTGGTAGTTCTGCTCATTACCCACAACATATATCATGTCGTCGAGCTTGTTCTCCTCGAAGCGGCTCAACGCAGTACCCAAATCCTGTGTCATGTAAACCGATGTGCCGTCACCACGCAACAAGAGCTTCTGATCCAAGCCATCAGCCTCGAGGTCAATCCACACCGAGTTGTCCTCCTTGCGGAAGAATACACCCTTATCCAAGCCGTCCTGTACCAAGCTCTTACCCAAAAGGTAGGTTTCAGACTCATAATATACCTTGTCGAAATCAACGCCCAAAGCCTTGTAAGTTACGTCGAAGCCCTCATATACCCAGCCGTTCATGGTCTGCCACAACTGATATACCTCAGGGTCCTTAGCCTCCCACTTACGCAACATCTCCTGTGCTGCGAGCATGATAGGAGCCTTCTTCTTAGCCTCGTCCTCGGTCATGCCACCTGCAACCAACTCCTTAACCTCAGCCTTGTAGTGTTTGTCGAACTCTACGTAGTATTTACCTACCAAATGGTCGCCCTTCATGCCTGATAAAGCGGGAGTCTCGCCACCGCCGTAGAGCTGCCATGCGAGCATCGATTTGCAGATGTGAATACCACGGTCGTTTACCAAGTTTACCTTAATCACGTTATGTCCATTAGCCTTGAGAATTTGCGCCACTGAATAACCCAACAGATTGTTGCGAATGTGACCCAAGTGCAGAGGCTTATTAGTATTTGGCGATGAGTACTCAATCATGATGGTGCGTCCGCTTGGCTCGGCAGTTCCGTAGTTCTCGTTTGCTACCTCCTCCGCGAAACGATCAGCCCAATAAGCAGGGGCAATAGAGAGGTTCAAGAAACCCTTGATTACGTTGAAAGAGCTAATTTGTGGATTGTTAGCCACGATGTGCTCACCAATCTCGTTAGCTGTAGCCTCAGGATCTTTGCGGCTGAGCTTTAAAAGTGGGAATGTAACCAAAGTGTAGTCGCCCTCGAACTCTTTGCGAGTTTTCTGAATCTGAATCTGTGAAGAATCAGCTTTGCCATACAACGCCTCGATAGATGAGGCTGCAATTTGAGCAATAAATGTTTCGGTATTCATATATTTAAATGTTATAATATTCTCTATTTGTGCAAAGATAGGTATTTTTTTTTATTCTGCTCACTGGTTTTTGGGCTTTCGATAGGAATAAAGTTGGGTATATGCTTTTCTTTACGCGCTTTTTTGTAATTTTGCCACCGTAAGAATTTATTTTATGAAGATAGGTAATATAGATTTGGGCGAGAAGCCCCTGTTTCTTGCACCGATGGAGGACGTTACAGACCCTTCATTTCGATATATGTGTAAGCGCTTTGGAGCCGATGTGGTGACCACCGAATTTATCTCGTCAGATGGGTTGATACGCGATGCGTGGAAGTCACGCGCCAAGCTCAATATCGACGAGGCTGAGCGCCCCGTAGGTATTCAGATTTATGGTCATCTTATTGAGCCTATGGTCGAGGCGGCGCGCATAGCTGAGACGGCACGTCCCGATTTTATCGACATCAACTTCGGTTGCCCTGTGAAGAAGATTGCAGGTCGAGGAGCAGGTTCGGGCATGATGCGTGATGTGCCGCTTATGGTCGAGATGACACGCCAGATAGTTCAGGCGGTATCAACTCCCGTGACGGTCAAGACCCGTCTTGGTTGGGACGAGGAGTCGAAGAATATCATGGATATAGCTTTGCGCTTACAGGATACAGGAATCAAGGCTTTGACCATTCATGGTCGTACACGTTCGCAGATGTATCGTGGTGAGGCTGATTGGACCCTTATCGGTGAGGTGAAGAACCACCCTTCAATCGAGATTCCTATCATCGGCAATGGAGATGTAGACTCAGGTGAGAAGGCAAAGCGTATGTTTGATACATATGGCGTTGATGGCGTTATGATTGGTCGTGCAACATACGGTCGTCCATGGATTTTTAAGGAGGTTAAGCATTTTATGCAAACGGGCGAGGTGATGCCTCAGCCATCGGTTGTTGAGCGTGTTGCTATCGCCAAGGAACATCTGCTAAAGTCGCTTGAGATTAAGGGAGACAAGGTGGGTATTTTGGAGATGCGCCGCCATTTGTCTAACTACTTCAAGGGATTGCCTGATTTCAAATCTACCCGCCTGAAGTTGGTTACCCTCTACGATGTGGACGAGATAAATGCCACCCTCGACTACATTGCCGAGCGCTGGGGCGATTACGATATGAGTGGCGCAGTGCCACCATCACTCTCGCACGATATTTAATTGTTCTGCAACGTCAAACAAAAATGAGGCTGTCGAAACTTAGCGTGTTTCGACAGTCTCTTTCTTAAATGCTTACTTATAAATTACTTCTTCTCCAGAGCCTGTGAAATATTGATGATAAAATCACCCATGCGCTCAATCTCCGAGAGAACGTCCATGTAATATACGCTGCCCAGGTAGTTTGAACCATCCTTTTCGATGTTGTTAATCTCCTCCTCGCGCAGAATGTTGCGAAGCTCGTTGATTTGAATCTCGCAATCAACAGCCTTCTTCAAGCCGAGCATGCTCACCGAATCATTCTTCAGGTTCTCAATCATAATAACGTATGCCTTATCGACAAGGTCGAGCATCGCATCAATATTGCGAATGTTATCGGCGTTGAATTTCTTGTTATGCTTATTGCGACGTGTGAGGATGCGGCTGATAGCCTCGCCTGAGTCACCTAGGCTCTCCATCTCGTTGATAATCTTATACATCGAATTTATACTCTCACGAGTATTCTCGCTGACACTCTCCTCGGGAATATCCTTCAGGAACGATGCAATCTCAAACTCGATGCGGTCTGAAATCTCCTCATACTTTACGAGTTTCTGGCGGAAGTGCTCAAACTCATCCTCCTTGGTGGCGTGCACAGCCGAACGAACATATCCCAAGCCGTTATGCAAAATCTGTGCAAAATGCTGAATTTCGCTCTTTGCCTGTGTGATTGAGAGCTCGGCGGTTGAGGTGTGACCTCCAGAGATAAACTTTAGGCGGAAAGCCTCATCCTCCTTATTTTGCTTACCCTTAATTACTGATGTCACAATTTGCTCTAACTGTGGAATAAACCATATGAGGACGCAGGTGTTGAATGTGTTAAACAGCGTGTGGAACATCGACAAGCCGTAGAGTGCAGCAGTTGATTCTGGCGAGGTTGGGTCGATAGTTCCGCTATAACTCATTTCGGCTGGGTTAGGATAGCCCATTGCGGCGATGATATTACCAACCAACATTGTGAATGGCTTGAAGAGTGCCAATGCCCAAATCACACCAAATACATTGAAGAGCGTATGTGCCAACGCAGCTCTACGCGCATTGGTGTTTGCCACAGCTGCAGCAATATTTGCAGTAATTGTAGTACCAATATTCTCGCCCAGCACCATCGCTGCAGCCATGTGGAATGGTATCCAGCCCATACTCATCATAATCAGCGTCAGAGCCATCGTAGCACTCGACGATTGCAAAACCAGCGTCAGCACCGTACCGAACAACATAAATATAATCACAGAGCCAAAGCCAAGTTCTGTCCAACCCTGGATGAACGACAATACCTCGGGTGTCTGCTTCAAATCGGGTACCGACTCCTTCATCAGCGACAAACCGAGGAACAGAAGCGAGAAGCCGATGATGCACTCGCTCAAATTCTTATTACGCTCCTTTTTCGATATGCTCATCACAAAACCCAACGCCATCAGTGGCACAGCGAGAATTGAGATGTCAGCCTTGAAGCCCAATAGCGAGATAAGCCATGCTGTAACTGTAGTACCGATGTTGGCACCCATAATCACACCAATAGCCTGGTTAAGAGCCAGCAGACCAGCGTTTACGAAGCCCACGACCATCACCGTTGTTGCACTCGACGACTGGATGATAGATGTGATTGTAAGACCCGTAGCCACGCTCTTGAAACGGTTTGAGGTCATAGCCTCGAGGAACTTACGCAGACGATCACCAGCTGCTTTCTGCAAGCCCTCACTCATAAGGTTCATTCCGTAGAGGAACATACCCAACGCACCCACAAGGGTGAAAATCTGTAAAATCATAGTTTAATATAGTTTAATGTGTTTCTTGTTTTTATTTTTTTGGGTTATATTGTAACCTTATTTATTGTGATAACAAAAGTATCAGCGCAATGTTAAATCAACTTTAAATCGGTATTATCGTATTATTAATATAAAGTTTCAAAATTGTTAAAAACCATTTTATAGATTTTGGGCATAGATTAGATATGATGTATATACTATGTAACATACAAACATTATACCGCCCGAGAGGCGTGTAATCTTGTTACGCATACCAAGAGCCAACGGCAATCCCGCAGCAAATATCATCACAATGTAGTCCACCAGCGTAATGCCACCACCTGTCAGAGGCGAAATCTGCGAGCTGACGCCGAGGATAAATGTGATGTTGAAGATGTTTGAGCCTACCACATTACCCAGTGCAATCTGCGTATTCTCCTTCAGTGCCGCTGCCACAGATGCCGCCAGCTCTGGCAACGATGTACCGCAGGCGATAAGCGTTATTGAGATAAACGCCTCGTTTACGCCCCATTTTGTAGCGATAAAGACAGCCTCCTCCACAAAGAAGTGACATCCCGTAACCAGCACACCCAAGCCAACCACAACCTTCACGATTGATTTGGGTAGCTTCTCTTTTGGCATAGGATACTCCACCGCACTCTGCTTTGAGTTACGCTTGTCGCGCAGGAATGACACATAGATAAACGCTACAAAAATCAGCAAAAACAGAGCACCATCAACGCGACCGATAGATACCGAATCTCCATTGAAGAAATTAAATGCAAGCAGAAGTGCCAGAATTGAAACACCAATGCAAACAGGCAGGTCAAAACGACGGTTCTCCCTGCTCACCGCTACAGGATGCAACAAAGCTGTGATACCCAAGATGCAGAGGATATTGAAGATGTTTGAGCCCACCACGTTGCCGATAGCCACATCAACATTACCCTGCAGTGCTCCATAAGCACTCACCACCAGCTCGGGGCAAGATGTGCCGATACCCACGATTACAGCACCAATAACAAAGTCTGAAATTTTGAAACGACGAGCGATATTTTCCGCACCGCTAACAAGATTGTCTGCTCCCCACACGATAGCAAACAACGATATAATTAAGATAATATATTCCATTTTTATTTGCCGATTTATACTATTTCTGCCACACAAGCCATCGGGTTTGTGCACAAAGTGTTCCAACCTAATGTAACGCCCAGGTTGTAAGTTGATTTGAAATAGATAAATAGGGCTAAATCAGTAATTTGCGCAATCGCAGAAGCAGAACTCCGCTATTCTTTGACGCGAGAGGGAGCAATCCATTATTAAGAATATATGCGCATACGATATGACAGTCAAAGGTTTTACCCTCAATGATGGCTGTCGAATTTGAAGTCTTGATGCTGTGGTTGCGTCGTGAGAGCTGACGCGCTGTCTGAGAGCGATGTGACGAAAAATAGTCCCCGCGAAAAGGGGCCATAACTTTTTGTTTGTCACCATACCCGTGCAACTGATTCTCCTCTTGCGCGGGCACCTTGTCTTCAGAGAAGATGGTCTCTTTTGCAAATGATGAGTTCTGCACTCTAGGCATATCCATACAGCCTATTGCTGCCACAATTGTAGCGAAGGCTATAGTGAATAGTATGTATAAATAATGTTTCATTTGCATCGCAAAAGTAATAGTAAAGTTGTGAATAAAATAACATCCCTTGTTACATTATTGTTAAACTTTTGTTACATGATGCAGAAAAGGTGTCTGACCCAAGGGGTGAGACACCTTTTTTTTTGTTACCACGCAGGACGAACTTTGTAGATATTCAGACTGTCGATGGTTATCGTCTTGTCGGGGTTTTGTTGATAGACATTGTGTGTCCACCAGCTAATCTCTCCCTTTGTGTAAATCAGTCTATTCAATTTGGCGTTATAGTTGACCGATTTTACGTGGTGAGTATCTTTCAGAGGCTCAAATGGGGTAAACTCTTTGTTCTCCACATCAAACCACATCACACCCTCGTGTCCGGATATAAGCATCCGTCGCTCATCGACTTTTACAAGGTCGTGACCAGATCTTACGGGTATCGGCGTTGCTGCTACCAACTCCAGTGAGGGTGCATCGGTGTTCCAGTCCTTGAGCTTGTACTCACGCAATACGTCATATCCCAAAGCGTAGAGGCTCTCTCGCTCGGCGAACCACACGGCACCGTGTCCAGAGTAGAGAGAATCTCTATACAAAACTTTCTCGGGCTGCGAGATGTCGTACACTTCCAATGCGTTGCCCAATTTGTGCGTGGAGAGTGCTACCGCTACGCGATTGTTGGGCAGGATGTCAGCAGAGTGAGCCATCGGAACGCGTGCGTAGAAGTCGCATCTCTTGCTCTTGATGTCGAGCAGAACAACGCCACTATGCGAAGATGTGAGCAGGAGTTTCTTGTTGCCATCCACAAACTTACACTCATCCAAATGCACAAGATATCGAGAATATTCTTTGGGCAGACCCTCTGCTCCCTCCTCTATATTCCAGCTCCACACCTCCTGGATGTTGTGACCGTCAGACTCGCTTAAATCTATAATTTTCACCTCGTTACCGCCACAGATAGCGATGTGATTCTCGTTATATAAAGAACACCCTGTGGCAATTACAGCCACGAGGAGTCCTAATAATATTCTTGAATATTTTTTCATACTCGTTTATCGGTTTGGAATATCGATAGGTTTGGTGTCGCTCTCGTCGATAAGGTGCTCGGTGAAGTAATCAACCAAACGCCAGTAGAAATACTCGTTCATATCGCCAAAGCCGTGACGCTGTGTTGGTAAGTAGAGCATATCGAAACGCTTGTTGGCACGAATCAACGCATCAACAACACGTGATGTGTTGCCCGGGTGTACGTTGTTGTCAATCTCACCGTGTACGAGCATCAGGTGTCCCTTCAAGTTGCGTGCAATCTCTGGGTTGCTCTTGATGCTATATAGGAATGTTGTGTCACCCTTGTCGCTCACCTGCTCCTTCACGCCGTGGTGAGTCTCGCTCCACCAACGGTTGTAAATCTTGTTATCGTGGTTACCTGCACACGATACCGCAGCCTTAAAGAAGTCAGGATACTGCAACATAGCAGCTGTTGACATGAAACCACCTCCTGAGTGACCATGGATACCCACACGATTTACATCGATGTAGCTATGGCGTGCAGCCAACTGCTCTATAGCCACCTTCTGGTCAAGCAAGCCGTAGTCGCGCAGGTTGCCGTAGCCGTAGTTGTGGTACCACTTCGAACGGTCGGGGTGACCACCTCGGTTACCAACGGTGATGACGATAAATCCAGCCTGAGCCAAACGGTCAGTGCGTACACTCATGCGTGTGTATGGATAGGTTGTAGCCTCGGTCTGAGGACCTGGATATACATAATCCACAATAGGGTAGTGCTTTGTTGAGTCGAAGTCGAAAGGCTTATACATCACGCCATAGAGGTCAGTCACGCCATCGGCAGCCTTCACTGTGAATGTCTCAGGGAACTTGTAGCCGTTAGCCAAAAGCTGCGAGAAGTCACTCTCCTCAAGAGTCATCAAACGATTACCTGCGCAGTCGTAGAGAGCAGTTACAGGGATAGTATCAACACGTGAGTAGTTATCCACAAAGTAACGGCATGCATCATCAACAACTGGCGAGTGGAAGTGGTTACCCTTATTTAGGAGCTTCACTTCACCACCATCGAGGCTTACCGAGTAGAGGTGCTGATAGTATGGATTCTCACCCTTCTCGCGACCCATCGCTGTGAAGTAAACCTTGCGAGCTTTCTCGTCCACCTTCAAGATGTTGTGAACGTGCCATGCGCCCTCGGTGAGCTTACGCTTGAGGTTACCCTCATCATCATATAAATAGAGGTGTGCCCAGCCGTCACGCTCGCTCCAATGGATAAGTTCCTTTCCCTTGCCGAGAGCTGAGAGAGGACGTACCTCGATGTAAGTATTCAAGCGCTCCTCG
This sequence comes from Alistipes sp., assembly GCA_017424405.1. Lineage (GTDB taxonomy): Bacteria > Bacteroidota > Bacteroidia > Bacteroidales > Rikenellaceae > Alistipes. Next base: position 3,227 of record JAFPAD010000039.1, on the reverse strand, counting down.
ATAATAGGGCGCAGAGTGTCGGCGCCAATAGTGTAAGAGCATATGTCGATGCGGTGCAAATCGCGGCTTGAACGAGTCACAAAGAAACGATTCTCGTCACCAAGCCATACACGTGGCTGGTCGTACATGTGACGCTGCTTGTGCTCTCTTGGAGCCGATGCGATAGAGAGTGTCTGATCCTTGAAACGACCGGTAGAAATCTCCTTGCGAGAGTTATCCTGCATATCGAACAGGTAGAGGTGATACTGTGGAGCCTCCTTCTCGCCTGGCATCTGATACTTATAAGTCTCAAGTGTTGGGCGTGGGTTTGCAAGTGCGTTGATTACCCATAACTCCTTCACCTCGCGCTGGTCGGTAAGGATTGTTGCGAAGTAACGAGAGTCTGGCGACCATACGCCGCTTACACCCTTGCGCTTGCCGTCAAGCAATTTATCTGTGTTCAGAAGGCTGTAACCCTGACCATAGCCAAAGTGTGGCTCGCCATCGGTTGTGATCTGTGTCTCAACGATTGTTGTATCCTTCTCGTCCTTCTTGAGCTTCTCGTAGTCCTCGCGTGACATACGATAAAGATTCAAATCCTTGGCATAAACCACTGTCTTGCCATCGGGCGATACTGAAGCCCAATACAACTGCTTGGTCTCTTTCTCCTTGTCCTTTAGGTGGGTGAGCTCCTGTGTCTCGGAGTCGTAAGAGAAGTAGAAAATCTCCTTGCCACTCACCTTCTTTGGCTTCTTGCCTGCCAGTGAGTCCTCCTTTGAGAGTGGCTTTGGCTTTGCATCCTGCGACGATGTCACCTGGAATGTGAATGTGCGACCATCCTCCTGTACCTCCAGGTTGCCGATAGGCAGCTGTGAGCCGATGAATGGGTCTTTAACAATCTCGGTAAGCTCTGCTGCCAACTTGTCGTTGTCGAAAAGTGGAGTGCGCTTACGAGTGGCAGGATCTACCACATACCATGTTGTACCCTTGCTTGTCTTGTAGCTGTACCAGAACTTCTCACCCGAGAGGAACCAATGAGGATCAACCGATGTTGAGAACAACATATTGCCCAGCTTGCTTGCGGTGAAACGCTCAGCCAGTTCATAGCGGTTGCGTGTGCGTGTAGCCTCACGCTCGTTCTGCTTGTTGTCTGCTGACGCTGTCGCAATCGTAGCTACAGCCAGCATTGATAGAATAATTTTCTTCATTTATCTAAAGTTTTTTATTTCTTATGTGCCTTGAAGTAGTTGCTGAAGTAGAGCAACTGATACTGGATAGAGTTACGCCAGTAGTCCCAGTTGTGAACGCCCTCGCGAACATAGAAGTCGTGCTTGATGCCCGCCTTCAGCAGTTTCTCGTGCAGGGCACAGTTCACACCGAAGAAGAAGTCGTCGTAACCGCAGTCGATGATAAGACTCAACTTACCTGGCTCCAGACGCTCCACAAGGTTGATTACGGTATGCGCCTCCCAGTTCTCGGGATGCTCCTCGATTGTGCCGAGCCACTTTGAAATACCCCAGTTCTTTGGGAAAGGACGAATATCCACACCGCCCGATGTGCTGCCCGCCGCACCGTAAATATCCTGGTTGCGGAACGAGAGGTAGAGTGCACCGTGACCACCCATCGACAAGCCAGAGATAGCGCGTGCCTCACGACGGGCGTCGGTCTTGTAGTGAGAGTCGATGTACTCTACAAGCTCCTTGGTTACAAATGTCTCATACTTGTAGGTTGGGTCCACAGGGCTGTCGAAATACCAGCTGTCGTAACCGCCGTCAGGCAGAACGAGCATAATGCCGTAGCGATCCACCCAGTCAGAGGCCTTTCCCCAGGCATCCCACTCCTCATACTTGCCGCTATGACCGTGCAACAGGTAAACCACAGGAAGATCCTGCATCTCGTGGTAGGCATCGGGAAGAACTACTCTTACCATAATATTTTTGTTCATCGCCTTGCTCGGTACGGCGATTGTCTCGCGCTGGAATGACCACGCGGAGCAACATACGAGTGTTGCTGTAAGGAGTAAAAATAGTTTTTTCATATTATTTTAGTTTTAGTTTTTTGTTTCGGTCGAGCCATAATATGCAAAGATAGTTAAAAATGGGGATTTTATAGTGATATTCTCGATTATTTGCCTATTTTTGTGGACAGTGAATTGTTTAATAAAAAACTAAATAGAATGAAGGCTAGATTTATTTTGGTGGCTGCGGCTGCCGTGGCGTTGTTCTCGGCTTGTTGCGGGGAGTGCAAGAAGACTGAGTTGTTCAATGGGCAAGACCTTTCGGGCTGGGTTGGTTTTGTTGATCCTGAGAGTGGTGTTGCTGCCGAAGATGTTTACTCTGTAAAAGGTGGAAATATCTATGTTGAGGGTAATCCTTTCGGCTATCTGCGTACCGAGAAGAAGTATGGCGATTACACTCTGCATGTTGAGTGGCGTTGGGTCGAGGAGGGCTCGAATAGTGGTCTATTCCAGCGTGTGCAGGACGGTGATAAGTTGTGGTGCACAGCCATAGAGTGTCAGCTTTGCAGCGGTAAGGCAGGTGATTATGTAATGCTTGGCGGCGCAAAGATTGAGGAGGTAGAGTGCGTGGGCGAGTACCCCGTCAAGGACCGCATTGGCGACTACGAGAACCCAGTGGGTGAGTGGAATTCAGCCGACATCACTTGCTGCGGCAATGTTATCAAGGTTAAAATCAACGGCAAGGAGCAGAATGAGTGCACTTGCGAGTATGTTGATGGTTACATCGCACTTCAGAGCGAGGGCGGTCCAATTGAGTTCCGTAATATCTACATTACAGAGTAGTACGCTATGTCAATCGCGAGTAATTAAGGTTGCTAACCCCAAAAGGTTACGCAACCTTTTTTTGCCTTTCCACCCGCTTTTGTACGTTATTTGCAATGAGATTCCATACATGGTTTAATTTTATATTTAACATTTATGGAAAAGAACAACACAATGGGTAAGGCTCACGACAAGAAGCATGATGCCACAACGCAGAAGCCAAAGTCTTCAACAACTACATCATCGGGTTGTAAGGGTGGCAGTTGCTCGACTTCTGACAAGAAGGGTAAGAAAACCCACATGCAGGAATAGGGTACATGTAAGCGAGAACTCGCCTTTGCGAAGTTTGTTATTTCGAAGGTCTGTCCTATTGTGGAATAGACCTTCGATTTTTTTTATTTGCACTTGCATAAGTCGAATCAAATCGTTATATTTGCAATTAGTAAGTATAACTTTTTATTAAACAGAT
>JAFPAD010000038.1 GCA_017424405.1 Alistipes sp. | reverse complement strand
CGCGGTATCACCGAGCCTACTCCTACTTTCTCAGCATGTTTCGGTGCTGCGTTCCTTAGCTTGCACCCCACAAAGTATGGTGAGGAGCTCGTTAAGAAGATGGAGGCATCAGGTGCAACTGCATACCTCGTAAACACAGGTTGGAACGGTACTGGCAAGCGTATCTCTATCAAGGATACACGTGGTATCATTGACGCTATCTTGGACGGTTCAATCGACAAGGCAGAGACAAAGCAGATTCCAATCTTCGACTTCAAGGTTCCAACAGCTCTTCCAGGTGTAGATCCAGCTATCTTGGATCCACGCGACACTTACGCTGACGCTGCTCAGTGGCAGGTTAAGGCTGAGGATTTGGCTGCTCGCTTTATCAAGAACTTCGCTAAGTTCACTGGTAACGAGGAGGGTAAGTCTTTGGTTGCTGCTGGTCCACAGTTGTAATCTCAGAATTGCAATATATCGAAATAGCCACCTTCACGGGTGGCTATTTTTTTTGTCGTATGTGAATCTACCTTACGCTAACTCAGAATATGTTTTGCTTACGCCACTCATTCAAGCAATTTTGAATTCATAATTTTGAATTTTGAATTTATATAATGTATCTTTGCACCCAATTAAACAAGAAATATCATTATGGCGTTAATTGACGAAATTACAAGGCGCAGAACATTTGCCGTTATTGCTCACCCTGATGCGGGTAAGACTACTTTGACCGAGAAGTTGCTCCTCTTTGGTGGTGCGATTCACGTTGCAGGTGCTGTAAAGAGCAATAAGATTAAGAAGGGTGCAACGTCCGACTTCATGGAGATTGAGCGTCAGCGAGGTATCTCGGTTGCTACATCTGTTATGGGTTTCAACTACAAGGACGTGAAGATTAATATCCTTGACACCCCCGGTCACGAGGACTTTGCCGAGGATACCTATCGCACACTCACGGCTGTGGATTCGGTAATCATCGTTATTGACGGCGCCAAGGGTGTGGAGGCGCAGACTCGCAAATTGATGAACGTATGTCGTATGCGCAACACCCCTGTAATGGTATTTATCAACAAGTTGGACCGTCCTTGCAAGGACCCATTTGATTTGCTTGACGAGGTTGAGCGTGAGCTTCAGATTCGTGTGCGTCCATTGGCATTCCCAATCTCGAGTGGTGACACATTCAAGGGTGTGTATAACATCTACGAGAAAAACCTATCGCTCTTCACCAGCGATGAGCGTCAAACTGCCGATGCATCAACAGTAGATTTCAGCGACATCTCGTCACCAGAACTCGACACCTACATCTCAAAGCAGTATGCCGACCAGCTACGCGAGAACCTCGATTTGGTGGAGGCTGTTTATGATGAATTCGACCGCGAAGCTTACCTCGAGGGTAAGTTAGCACCCGTATTCTTCGGCTCGGCAGTAAACAACTTCGGTGTGAGAGAGCTCTTGGAGTGCTTCATTCGCATCGCTCCATCGCCACGCAAGTCCACTACCGAGAATCGTTTGGTAGAGCCTTCAGAGGCAAAAATGACCGGTTTCGTGTTTAAGATTCACGCCAACATGGACCCTAACCACCGCGACCGTATCGCCTTCATGAAGATATGCTCTGGCACATTTGAGCGTAACAAAAACTACCTGCACGTACGCAGCGGCAAGCAACTCAAGTTCTCCTCTCCTACAGCCTTCATGGCGGAGAAGAAGTCGGTCATCGATTTCGCTTATCCGGGCGACATCGTGGGTCTGCACGACACGGGAACATTCAAGATTGGCGACACATTTACCGAGGGTGAGAAGCTCAAGTTTACAGGTATCCCATCGTTCTCACCAGAGCTATTCCGTTACATCGAGAATGCCGACCCTATGAAGTTCAAGCAGTTAGCAAAGGGTATCGACCAGCTTATGGACGAGGGTGTAGCTCAGCTCTTTACCTCAAATCTCAATGGACGTAAGATTATCGGTACGGTAGGTCAGCTTCAGTTCGAGGTTATCCAATACCGTTTGGAGCATGAGTACGGTGCAATGTGCCGCTGGGAGCCTATCTCAATTCATAAGGCTTGCTGGATTGAGAGTGACAACGCCGAGCAGCTTGCCGACTTCAAGCGACGCAAACATTCGAACATGGCGGTTGACAAGCATGGTCGCGACGTATTCCTCGCCGACACAAGCTACGCCTTAGCGTTGGCACAGGAAAACTTCAAGGACATTCGCTTCCACTTCACTTCGGAGTTTTAAGTCGGAATAACAGATACTTTTTAGGGGACTACCGAAAGTAGTCCCCTCATCTTTTGCACACGGAAAAATGTAAATTTATTGACTCTGTTTTTATTCCACAATCAACAGAGACGAATCGCCATATGAGAGAAATCTAAAATCGTTCGCCAACGCGTAGTCGTACATTCTGCGCCAATCGTCACCAACGTAGGCTGATACTAACAACAAAAGCGTCGATTTAGGCTGGTGGAAGTTCGTTATTATGCGTTTCACAATGCGGAACTTAAAACCCAACGGAGTAATCATAATCTGCGTTGCTGCCTTCATGCGTTCCAACCCATTTTGCTTCATGTAGCCAATTAAATCATCTAACACCTCTCGACCCGAATACTCTTTAGGAATATCGTAACTCTCCCACTGACCAATTACATGCTCGACATTTGGAGTCCCGTTCTGATGAATACGCCATGCAAGCACAGGCAACGACTCCAACGTACGCACCGACGTCGTACCAACAGCCGTAACATTGCCCTCATGCGCCTTCAGTCGTTCAAGCATAGAGAGATGCACCTCGAAATGCTCGGTATGCATAGGGTGTTGTGCGGCATTATCACTCTTAACAGGCAGGAACGTTCCCGCTCCCACATGAAGCGTCACCTCACCAAACTCAAACCCCGACTGTTGCATCTGAGAAATTAATTCTGGCGTAAAGTGCAGACCTGCCGTAGGAGCCGCCACCGAGCCCTCGAACTTGGAATATACGGTTTGGTAACGTGTGAGGTCGATATCTTCACTTTCACGATTCAGATATGGAGGGATAGGAATACGACCCAAATGCTCAAGAAGTTCTCCGAAGGTCAAATCGACGTTCCACTCGAAGCGCACGATATGCTCACGTTCGCCTCGCTGCACTATCCATGCACGCAACTGAGCAGGAGAATTATTGTAGTCGAAATTTATCTCTACATGACCCTCTTTCCACTTCTTCACATTACCCACAATACAACTCCACTCGCACTCGCCCTTCACACTAAAGGCATGCTCATAGTCGGCAGGAAGATGAGGCTCAAGGCAGAACACCTCGATGCGTGCACCCGACGGCTTGTGCATAATCACACGGGCACGTATCACCTTCGTATTATTAAATACAAGCATCGAGCCTTCGGGCAACTGCTCGTTCAAATTACAGAAATGACTCTGTTCAATCTCACCGTTGCGATATATCATCAACTTGGAGTCGGAACGTCTCTCAAGCGGAAACTTGGCAATACGTTCATCGGGCAACGGATAATCAAAATCGTTTATGTCTATATGTCGTTCCATATTGGTACATATTTATAATATTCACTCCCTACTCATCACCCTTATATCGTGATGGAGAGATGCCTACTCGCTGTTTGAAATATTTTCCAAAAAATGACTGCGAGGGGAAATTAAGCCTTTTCGCCACCTCCTGCACACTCACACCCTGCTGCTTGAGCAACATCTTGGCATGTCGTATAATAACGCCATCAATGACATGAGAAGCTGTCACTCCTCGATATTTGCGACACACGATGGACAGATACTTTGACGATATACCCAACTGCGAAGCGTAATAATCCACATTTTTATGGAGTATATAGTTATCCTTCAACAACTCAGAAAAACGCTTCAACACCATCAAAGAACTATTGCTGCGCACGCTCTCCACATCGAGCTGTCGTGAGCCAATCACCGAGATAATCAAATACATGTATGCTTCTGATAATGAAAGCAATATATTATCTTGCAACGCAACATTTGACTTGTTTGACAAGCATATCATGCGCCACGCCAACTCATTCATCATCTCGGCTTGCGAAGGCTCCAACGGATAAATCAACGTCGTACGAACCATCATATCGGCTGCGATAAAATCGGCTGTATCGACATTAATTGTGGTCAGATACTTTGCCTCAACCGATATGAAATAACCCTTAAACGCCTTGCTGCATTTAACCTCTTCTGCCTTAACAACTCCATGCAAAACAAACATCTCGTCCTGCATGACCTTGTAATTCACGCCACCTATCGAGAACCTTATGTTTCCTCCACTAACAACTCCTATTAATATGCCATCAGCATCACAACTCAACGTCGTTGCCACCTGCAAAGCCTCGACATACTGCATATTCATTATGTTGTTTGAAACATAATTTTCAGAGATTACCTCCCCCATTGTGTTCATTTCTCTTCGCATCTCTCTCCCTGATAAAATTAATCATTGGTCTTCGGACAAATTATACTCAACGCTCCGTGCAGACACTTCACCTTCATCGGGAAATGACCACCACGCTGTCCATCAACATCGGTATTCTCATTCGCAGGTGTCACTAACTTTAATTGGCTTGTACGCAAGCATTTAACTGCCGTTGTCTTGATACCAATCATATATAATAACATGTCTATCGCCGACATCAATGGAGTGCGCTTGCGCAAGAAAATACAATCGAAAACACCATCTATCAAACTCGACTTTCTCGCAATTGGCATACGTCCTGCCGTAGCACCATTAAAGACCAAGCCCATCAACGTAGGATAGTAAAATGCTCCAGCATCTGTGGTAATGGTGAGCGGGATACCATGAATATTTCTCAACTCCTTAAATGCCGCCACCAAATACGCCATCTTACCAATGCGATGTTTCAACTCTTCGGGCGTGCGCTGCGAAGTTGTGGTGAAGATTCCAAAGCTGAATATATTAACAAAGTATATCACCTTATTCTCACCCTGCTGCATCTGTTCGACCATACCACAGTCAATCAGTTCCACCTCGCCATGGGCTACCTGATAAGCCGCTTTGAGAACATTGTTTGACACGCCGATTGCCCCTGCAAAATCATTTGCTGTTCCAGCAGGTATGATACCTAAATTGATGGATAAACCCCTATTCATCATGGCATTCACCACATAATTCATGGTGCCATCACCTCCTGCAACAACCGCCAAATCGACCTCTCCACTCCAGTCAAAAGGGTTTGCACCAAATCGTATAGGAAGAGGTTGCATATCGTAACCTGCTTGAAGAAAAATATCGACAATGCGATTTATATTTTTCTCAATTTTTCCTTTTCCCGCCTTTGGATTATACAGCAAAACAGCTCTTTTCATAGCCTCGTTTTTTCTCTATTTTATAGCTATAAATCCATCTGTTATTTTCAACATCGGAGCTAATGTCGGAGAGTAATATACCTCATATTTATCAGCCTCTCCCGCCGCAATAAAATAGACCATTATACCCTGCTGTTGCAAGCTCTTTGCAAGTTCCAAAGCACGTTCCTTACCCATAGCCATGAACATTGTTCCATAAGCATCAGCCTCAGCACAAGTAGGCGCGATAACTGTCGCCGACAACAAATCGGTCACAGCACTTAAGCCCGTACGAGGGTCTATCGTATGGGCAACTTTATCACCTTTATCATTTATATAAAAGCGACGATAATTCCCCGACGTCGCCATAGCGCAATCGCTCAACGATATGACTTGCTGTATGTTAGCTCCCACTTGATCATTACCCTCGATTGGAGTCTCAATACCTACGCGCCACGCTCCACCTTTAGGGTTACAACCCTGACAACGAACCTCACCTCCGATGTCTACGAGATAATTATCCGCGCCCATTTGTTGCAACTTTTCTGCAGCCAAATCAACCACATATCCCTTAGCAATGGAGTTAAAATCGATACGTACTCGGGGGTCGCTTTTCACCAACTTATCACCCTGAATTTGGAGCTTTTCAATACCGACAAACTCCATCAAAGAATCGACATTAACACTCACGCTACGATCCTTACCTGCAAAGCCATACGCCTCGACCAAAGGGGCGACTGTCACATCGTAAAAACCGCCACTGACTTGGGTTACACTACGTGCCAAATTCAAGCAATATTTTATGTGCTCATCTAACACATCTGTTTCATTGCGATTTAGCCTGCTTAGAAGCGATTGTTCATCGAAAATCGACATCGACGCCTTAGCCTTCGCATCGAGCATCATCATGCTGTCATACACCTCGACTACAGCACGGTCAGTTTGTGCTGTAACTTTCATGAATGTGCCCAACATTTCACCCTCTGACGTCACATAGTTTTGCGGACTCATACCTCCGCAAGCACTTGCCAAGAGGATAATTAAAGCACTCAAAAGATATGTAATTTTTTGCTTCATTCCGACTCATTCAATTGTTAAAAGTTGCCATCATCAGGTTCACCGACCAAGTCCCTTAAGTACCTGTTTTTTATCGTGCAAATATACAAATTATTGCAATATTTTCACAACATCACACCAAAAGTGAAAAATAAGTTACTAAATGTAAGATTTTAAGGTCAAAATATTTGGTGCTTAATGAAATTCAGAGTATTTTTGTCGCACGCTCTGGCGTTATTCACGGTAAGGGGAATGCGTTGTAGAGTGGAACCAGAGTTGCGACTGATCTGGATAGTGTTTCAGCACAACTCATAAATCTTAAATTTTTTATGGCTTATTTAACAGCAGAGAAAAAGCAAGAGCTTTTTGGTAAGTACGGCAAGTCTAACACTGACACTGGTTCTCCAGAGAGCCAGATCGCGTTGTTTTCGTACCGTATCAGCCACCTTACTGAGCACCTCAAGAACAACAAGCACGACTACGGCACACAGCGCTCATTGTTGCGCCTTGTAGGTAAGCGTCGCAAGTTGCTCATGTACTTGAAGGAGGTTGATATCGAGCGTTACCGCGCAATTATCAAGACTCTTAACCTCCGTAAGTAATACGAGGTTGAATGAGGGTGTCATTTTTTATTCAGGCACCCTCAATTTTTGAATTATTTTTAGACGAACAGATATTTATGGAAGAAAAGAAGTTGTACAACGCTGTACAAAAGACGATCACGCTAGCTGACGGTCGCGAGATTATGATCGAGACCGGTAAGTTGGCGAAGCAAGCTGACGGTGCAGTAGTGGTAAAGATGGGCGACACCATGTTGCTCGCTACTGTGGTAGCTGCTAAGGATGCAAAAGAGGGTGTTGATTTTATGCCTCTTCAGGTGGAGTATAAGGAGAAGTTCGCATCTTGCGGACGCTTCCCAGGAGGTTTCATGAAGCGCGAGGGTAAAGCAAGCGACGCTGAGATTTTGGTAGCACGCCTTATCGACCGTGCATTGCGTCCATTGTTCCCTGCTGATTATCACGCTGATGTATTCGTTACTGTAAACCTCATTTCAGCTGACAAGGATATTCAGCCTGACGCATTGGCTGGTTTGGCAGCATCTGCAGCATTGGCTGTGTCGGACATTCCATTCGGTGGTCCTATCTCAGAGGTTCGCGTAGCTCGCATCAACGGTGAGTACGTTATCAACCCTAACTTCTCACAGATGGCTGATGTTGATTTGGATATCATGGTTGGTGGTACAATCGACAACATCTTGATGGTTGAGGGTGAGATGAACGAGGTATCAGAGGAGGTTATGCTCGGTGCTATTAAGTTTGCTCACGAGGAGATTAAGAAGCACTGCGCTGCTCAGATTGAGCTTTCAAAGGAGCTTGGCAAGGACGTTAAGCGTACATACTGCCACGAAACTAACGACGAGGAGTTGCGTCAGCAGATTATCTCGGAGCTTTACGATAAGGCTTATGCTATTGCAACAAGCGGTACAGCAAAGCACGAGCGCTCTGAGGCATTCGAGGCTTTGGAGGCTGAGTTCGCTGCTCGTTTCACTGAGGAGGAACTTGAAGAGAAGGCTCCACTTATTCACAAATATTTCCACGACGACGTACAGAAGAAGGCTATGCGTAATATGATCCTCGACGAGGGTAAGCGTTTGGATGGTCGTCGCACAGATGAGATTCGCCCAATTTGGTGCGAGGTTGGTTACTTGCCAGCAGCGCACGGTTCTGCAGTCTTCACACGTGGTGAGACTCAGTCACTTACAACCGTTACTTTGGGTACAAAACTCGATGAGAAGATGATCGACGAGGTTTTGGTACAAGGTACTGAGAAGTTCACTTTGCACTACAACTTCCCTCCATTCTCAACAGGTGAGGCTCGCCCAGCTCGTGGTGTAAGCCGTCGTGAGATTGGTCACGGTCACTTGGCATGGCGTGCATTGAAGCCTATGATTCCATCAGGCGAGGAGATGCCATACGCGTTGCGTGTAGTATCAGATATCTTGGAGTCAAACGGTTCTTCTTCAATGGCAACAGTTTGTGCTGGTACATTGGCATTGATGGACGCTGGTGTTAAGATTAAGAAGCCTGTATCAGGTATCGCAATGGGTCTTATCTCAGATTCAGAGACAGGTCGTTGGGCTGTGTTGTCTGACATCTTGGGTGATGAGGACCACTTGGGTGATATGGACTTCAAGGTAACAGGTACTGCTGATGGTATCACTGCTACTCAGATGGATATCAAGGTCGATGGTCTTTCTTACGAGGTATTGGCAACTGCATTGGAGCAGGCTCGCAAGGGTCGTATGCACATCTTGGGTAAGATCACAGATTGCATCGCTGAGCCACGCGAGGATTACCGCGAGTTTGTACCACGCATCATTCAGATTCAGATCCCTAAGGACTTCATCGGTGCTGTTATCGGTCCTGGCGGTAAGGTTATTCAGGAGATTCAGAAGACTACAAATACCACTATCACTATCACAGAGAATGAGGAGTGTGGCATAGTAGATATCTTCGGTGTAGATAAGGAGGCGTTAGATGGCGCACTTGCACGCATCAAGGGTATCGTAGCTGTACCAGAGGTAGGTGAAGTTTATGACGGTACAATCAAGAGCATCGTTGCTTTTGGTGCTTTCGTTGAGATTCTCCCGGGCAAGGAGGCATTGCTCCACATCTCTGAGATCGACTACAAGCGTTTCGAGACTATGGAGGAGACTGGCTTGAAGGAGGGTGACAAGATTGAGGTTAAGCTCATCGGTGTTGATCCAAAGACTAACAAGTACAAGCTCTCACACAAGGCTCTTATGCCAAAGCCAGAGGGTTGGGTAGAGCGTGAGCGCAAGCCTCGCCCAGAGGGAGGTAAGCCACGTGGCGAGCGTCGCGAGCAGAAGAAATAAATTATCAATTATTAACTATAAAAATTAATCAAACTATGAAGAACGTATTTAAATTGATGGCTGTCGTAGCTGTTGCATCTTTGACTTTCTCAAGCTGTAACTGCTTTAAGAAGATGGCAAAGAATCAGGACGAGGTAAACATTACCTGCACTCCAGATGTATTGGTTCTTAACAACGGTAAGGTTGAGGCTGATGTAACAGTTACATTCCCTGTTAAGTACTACAACAAGAAGGCTGTTTTGAAGGTTACTCCTGTTATGGTATTTGAGGGCGGTCAGGTAGAGGGCGCTACTAAGTACTTCCAGGGAGAGAAGGTAGATGAGAACTACACTGTTGTAGACAAGTCTATGGGTGGTGAGTACACTCAGCACATCGAGTTCCCATATGACGCACGTATGGCTCAGAGCGAGTTGAAACTTTTGGTTGAGGTTAAGTGTCCAAAGGGTAAGTGCAAGGAGTTTACGTTGGTAAACGCTAACACTGGTGCTCTCCCAACAAAGGCTCAGAAGGCTGCTTTGGCTGCAGGTGGTGCACAGGCTGAGGCTGTAAAGGCTGAGTTCGCATTGCCAGTTGCTAAGGGTGTAAACACTTTGCAGGCTGACTTGAACTACGCTGACGCTATGGCTAACACAGCTAACAACTACAAGAACGTTACAACTGTTGTTACAAAGGCTGACATTCTTTACGCTATCAACTCTTCTTATGTATCAAAGAAGGCTGGTAACACTGAGGATTTGCAGGCATTCAAGGAGAACGTAGTTGCTAATCAGGCTAACGACCGTGCTTCTCAGAAGTTGTATGTTCACGGTTACGCTTCTCCAGATGGTCCTGAGAAGTTCAACGACAAGCTCTCTGCAGCTCGTTCAAAGACTGGTCACAAGACAGCTGAGAAACTTTTGAAGGACACAGGCATGGGTCTTGACGTTGCTTCTTACGGTGAGGACTGGGAAGGCTTCAAGGAGTTGGTTGCTGCTTCTGATATCGAGGACAAGGCTCTTATTCTTCAGGTATTGAGCCGTTACGACTCTTCTACACAGCGTGAGTCTGAGATTAAGAATATGTCAGCTGTATTCACAGAGCTTAAGAAGGAGATTCTTCCTAAGTTGCGTCGTGCACAGCTTATCAACAGCACAGACATCAAGGGTAAGACTGACGATGAGATGGCTGCTTTGATCAACTCAGGTCGTCTTGACGAGCTTACAAACGAGGAGCTCCTCTACATGGCTGAGAGCGTATTGGAGGATTGCAAGGCTAAGGTTGCAGTTTTGGAGTACACTGCTAAGAAGTTCAACGATGCTCGTGCTTACAACAACTTGGGTGTTGTTTTGGCTCAGATCGGTGAGAACGCACAGTCATTGGCTGCATTCGAGAAGGCTGCTCAGCTTGGTCTTAACAACAACGAGCTTAACAGCAACCTCGCATTGGCTAACCTTGCTAACGGTAACGTAGCAAAGGCTGAGCAGTACGCTGCTGCAGCTGACGCTAAGACTAAGTCATTGATCGCTGCTGCTCAGGGTAGCTACAGCGCTGCTGCTACAACTTTGGAGGGTTACAACGCTGCTATCGCTAGCACATTGAACAACGACCTTTCAGCTGCTAAGAAGGCTATCGCTTCTGAGACAACTGCTAAGGCTGACTACTTGCGTGCTGTAATCGCTTCTAAGGAGGGTGATTTGGAGACTGCAAAGGCTCAGCTTAAGAGCGCAGTTGCTAAGGACGCTTCTTTGGCTGCTAAGGCTGCTCAGGACGTAAACCTTGCAAACTTGTTCGCAAGCGGTTTCAAGTTCTAATCATTTAGATTAAATTTATAAAAACTGCTCAATCTTTTCAGATTGGGCAGTTTTTTTGTTATCTTGAGTCATACCTTAATAATATATTATTATCTTTGCATATAAGAAAACCTTAAAACTATGGAGTACGCCAATCATCTTAGTGAGTATGATGCAGCCCCTACGCAGGCTCAAGTAGCAAGTGAAATAGAATCGCTATGCAAAGCTGCCACCGCAAATTACAACACCGATGTGTATAAGTTCTGCTACTCGGCGATAGACCTCACAACACTTTCGCCTTGTGACTCGGAGCAATCGGTAGCGACGTTCGCTCGTCGTGCAGCTGAATTTACGATGGACTACCCTCACCTACCTAATGTTGCGTCTATATGCGTCTATCCGCCGTTTGTGGAGACCGTAGGATTGGAAATTGACGCCACGCCACTACGCATAACGAGCGTCGCGGGCGGTTTCCCTTCATCGCAGACATTCCTCGAGGTGAAAATGCTTGAGGTGGCTATGGCTATTGAGAATGGCGCAGACGAAGTAGATGTGGTGCTCAATGTAGGAAAGGTTCTCGCTGGAGCGTTAGATGAAGCTGCAAATGAAATTGAGGTGCTTCGAGAGGAGTCGGAGGGCGCGACACTCAAGGTAATTCTTGAGACGGGCGCTTTGTGTAGCCCTGAACTTATCCGTCAGGCATCGCTTTTGGCTATGCAGGCGGGAGCTGATTTCATAAAGACATCGACAGGTAAAATAGATGTCGCAGCAACTCCAGAGGCAGCAGTTGTGATGTGTCACGCTATTAAGGATTATTACACACACTGTGGACGTAAGGTGGGTTTCAAAGCTGCTGGAGGTATCCGCACTGCCGAGGAAGCGGCACTATACTACACCATCGTAAAGGAAATCTTAGGCGAAGAGTGGCTTACCACTGATTTATTCCGTATCGGAGCATCATCGCTGGCGAACAATCTTCTCTCAGCAATCGAGGGCAAGGAGATAAAGTATTATTAAGAGTATTCTTCTGAAATAATAAAAGGGATAGAGCTTAACTCTATCCCTTATTATTTATATATAGGTATATTCTACTCTACCTTTATTACATGCTCGTGCAGGAGCTTACCCGTAGCGTCAATCACATTCATTCGTATCTCACTCTTATTAACCTTCACCTCTACCCTATCATTGTTGCTATTAACCAAGATTGGGAACTCATTACCATTCATGCTACCCGCCTTGCGGAAGCTATAAGCATGATTATGACCACTCAACATAACATCAATACCAGCCTCATTAAGCAGTGGCAACAACAAACGCTTCAATTCGTTATTACCCCACCAGCCAGCCTCTTTCTCGAATGGGATATGCATCAAGGCTATCTTAACCGGAGCTGTCTTAAACTCTTCGCTCTCAATTGCCTGTTTGAGCCATGCTGCCATCTGCTCACGATAAGCATCATAAGCTGCCGTACCGCCATACTCGATGTCAGAATCGGGCTTATCCTCGCCACAATCCAACACTAAGAATGCAGCAGGTCCATGCTTGAACACGTATGATGGTGTACCAGTTGAGGTTGGGAAGAGATTTAAAAACTCGCCATAACCAGGACCTCGTGATTCATGATTACCACGCACATAAACAAGTGGATAGTCGGGCGAGAAGTTCTTTGATGCTCGTGTCATAAAACCCTTCTCGATATCATCTATCGAGCCCATAAAGCTCACCATATCTCCATTAAACACTACAAAGTCGGGATTATTTGCACGCACATCTTTCGTGTGAGCATTCATAATCGAGTCACGTCCATGAATGTCGTTTATCATCGTAAACGAAATCTCCTCCTTGCTCTTGTCGAGAGTGCACACAGCAAAAGGCTTGCGCGAATAGACATCGCTTGCCGTAACACGACCCAGCGGAATAGGGCTATGACCTCTATCGTCTATGCACTGCTGGAAAAGACGATAGCGATATACCGTGCCGGGCTTTAGGTTAGTCAATCGCACATGATGCACCTGCGACACTACGTGGCGACCCATCAAATCCTCATAATAACGAGGACGTTCCTCAGCATAAAACGACGTACCATCATCGGGCGCAACCTCAACCCAACCCATACAACGTGACGTAGATGTCCAAACGATTGTCATCTCATTCTCGGTCACACCCACAACCCATGGACCACACTTGATATTGGCTGTCTTGGGTAGCTCTTCGGCAAATAGGTTGATGGTCATAAGCAATGCCATCATCAAAAAAATCAGTCGTTTCATATTCAGGTTAGTTTTAGAGTTTTAATTCTCAAGAGCTGTTGTATCGACCTCCTCAAGCATTGCACTATCGACATTCATCGTATCGACAGAGATGACTTCCTCCTCAAGCATGATGCTATCCTGCGACACCTTAACGTCGATAAGTTTAGGCGTAGTACCCTCAACCGAAAACAGGTCCTCAGGCAACATTGATGTATAAGTACCAGCACCCATCACTGTAAAGACGATAATCGCAATTACAGCTATTGCAACAATATATCCTAAAAATTTCTTCACCATATCTTCATTAATTTTTACTTGTATCTTGCTTCTCAAACATGTTTATGGACTCAAGCAACACCTTATCAATTGGAATGATGTTGTAATAGAATCCATTATCCTCCAACGTTGTATTACGACCAATGTAAGCTCGCAACTGAGCCTCGATAAGTTTGCGCGAGCGTGCAATATCTCGCTGCACGGGACGCACACCATGACGCGCCGCATAACGCACAAAGTCCTGCACCAAATTAGTATCAGAGTCTAACAAAGCCTGCAACTGCGCAATAGTTTGCACCTCGTTAAGTGCCGCACGATGCTTGTCGGCATACTCAATCGTATAGCGATATAAGATATTTCTACCCGAAACCTCCATGAAATATTTGGTCACATCAACCGTATCCATAGGAATGAAGATATCAGGCATAATTCCGCCACCACCATAAACCACCTTACCCTTCGGAGTGGTGTACTTCAACGAATCGGCGAAATGAATACTATCAGCGGAGAAGAACTCATTGTTGCTATATCGGCGTACCATGTCCAAATCGTAATCATCTTGCATACCATTCTGATATGGCTTCTGAATCGAACGACCCGTTGGCGTATAGTAACGCGCTATGGTCAATCTCAGTGCCGAGCCATCGGCATAAGGCACCTGCTGCTGCACCAAGCCCTTACCAAACGAACGACGACCCACAATCGTACCTCTATCGTTATCCTGCACCGCACCCGCCAATATTTCGCTTGACGACGCACTGCCCTCATCAATCAAAACAATCAAATCGAGATCTGTAGCCGAGCCACTGCCATCACTATACTCCTTCACCTGCTGACCATTGCGATCCTCGGTATAGACGATGAGATTACCTTGAGGCAAAAACTCGTTTGCGATAAGGATTGCCTGGTCGAGGAAGCCGCCCGAATTACCACGCAAATCGAAGATGAGCTTTGTCATGCCTTGCTCACGCAAAACAGACAATGCCTTCATCAACTCGGCATGCGACGTGCGAGCGAACTGTGACAAACGCACAAAACCAACCTCGTCGTTAATCATAAACGCCGACTCGATGCTCTTGATTGGAATTGCATCACGCACCACATCCATCTCGACCAACTCCTCGACACCTTGACGCTGGAGCGATAGTTTGACATGTGTACCTCGTTTTCCGCGCAGACGCTTGACGATGTTATTTTGTGGCATCTTCACACCCGACACCAACGTATCATCAACCTCGATAATGCGATCACCTGCCACAATTCCTGCCTTGGCACTCGGACCATTGGGTATTACGCTAAGGATAATAACCGTGTCAGTAGCGGCATTGAACGTAACACCTATGCCATCGAACTCGGCCTCCAGCACCTCGTTCATAGCCTGCATATCGCGTGCAGGGATATACTCCGAGTGTGGGTCAAGCTCCTTCATCATCAACGGAATAACCAACTCGGTCAGAGAGTCCATCGAGATTGAATCAACATATTTATTCTCGACCAACATACACGTCTGCATCAACTTATTGGGCGAAGTAAGTCCCGTACGGCTAATTATGGTACGCAGTTGTGTCTCGGCCTTGTTTCGTCCCACAAACTGACCCAACAATATTCCCAAAACAATTCCCACCGCCAATACAAATGGGAATATTATAGTGTGCTTAGAATTTTTATACATTGAACACAAAATTTATATACCACCCCAACAATCCACATACCAAGCTGCTGAGTGAGGGGCTAAAGCTCTACTTACGATTATTGATTGAATATGAGAATCCCAACTTCAACTGCGACTGAATCTCAACCTTATCCGATGCCGCCTTGTTGTAGTACATATTTACCTGCAATGTGGTGGTGAGATATTTTGCCGTGCGGATTGTAACAGTATTCTTCCACTCAACGGTTGGATGCAACTCTACACAATAAGGTTTTGCCTGAGGTGCAGGTCCTCGCGTGTCGGCCTGTCCCTCGGCAGGTGCCGCTGCGTCCCATGCTCGTTTCTCTCTCAAGTAGGCATAGTAATCATGAATTTTGTTATGATTCACCACATTGGTAATCCAACCATAATAGACTGCACAGTTGGTCCAATAGTTGAGCCAATTGTTTTTACCAAAATTTCGAGAGAATGCAATATTCAAGTTAGAACCGCCTGAGAAGGTCGCATGCTTACCCATCTCGATACCAAACCAATTAGTGGCATTTCTCTTACGGTAAATAGCCTCAATCTCGTCATTCCATACCACCGTTCCACTACTTGACAAAGGGTTAAGTGTAATCTGAATAGGGAACTTTGGCTTAGGGGACTTAAATTGAAAACCCAAAGAGAGATCGACATATCCTGGAGCCATGAACGATGTAGATACAGTGGCGTCGGATTGATCCACGCGCGAGCTATAAGTCTTCGAGAACTGGCTACGAATCTTCACAAGTCCCGAGTAACTCCAATTATTCTTAATCGAACGCACGGGCTGTGACTGCAACCAAAGGTTGTCGATATTTTTGAACCAGTTACCCTCTTTGGTGACTTTTCCTTCGTCATTTGTCTTCTCCAAACGAATGTAGTTGTAACCGTAGTTACCCTCGAACTGTGTCGTTACACTAAACTTGTCTTGCTGATAAATATGCTTAGCAAATACACGACCCGAGATATTGACCGAATTATCGCCTCCGCGACGATTGAGCCAAGCCTCATTATACATCCACATATCGGCATTAAGCTGTGTCACAAGTTCCAAGTAATTGCGCTGCTTGCGGATACGCTTACGCTCCAAACGGTCACGTGCATCGCTCTGATATGAGGTTGAAGTGGTAATGCTCTTCATATCGACGCTACCAATTTTCACCTTCTCCTGCAAAGACTTATTTTTATCCTCCACGCTAAACTGCGCCCACGCACCCGATGTAGCGAAGGTCAAGGCAAACAATATTGCGAAAAATTTCTTCATATCTTATGACTTTTAATTATACCACTATAAAAAAATATTCTGATTACAAAATTAATAAATTTCATGAAATTAACTACATTTGTCAAAGGATAATTAACACTTAGCAAGGTATGAAATATTTTGGTGCACACGTAAGCGCTTCAGGTGGTGTGGAAAATGCTCCACGCAACGCCTTCGAGATTGGAGCAACGGCATTTGCTCTCTTTACCAAGAACCAACGTCAGTGGGCAGCTCCGGCTCTCACCACAGCTCAGATTGATGCCTTCCGTGAGGCTTGCGACAGATATGGCTACACGCCAGCACAGATACTACCCCACGACAGCTATCTGATAAATTTGGGACACCCCGAACAGGAGGGTCTGGAGAAGTCGCGTGCGTCGTTCCTGCACGAGATGCAGCGTTGCGAGGCGCTGGGTCTCGACCGCTTGAATTTTCACCCAGGCAGCCACCTGAAGAAGATTTCCGAAGAGGAGAGCCTCAAACTTGTTGCCGAGTCGATTAACATCGCCCTCGACAAAACTCACGGTGTGACGGCTGTGATTGAGAATACCGCAGGTCAGGGCTCCAACCTCGGCTATGCCTTTTGGCACTTGGCATATATCATTGACCGCGTGGAGGATAAGTCGCGCGTGGGCGTGTGCCTCGACACATGCCACTCCTTTGCTGCGGGTTACGACCTCTCGACCGAGGAGGGTTGCGAGAGAGTCTTTGCTGAGTTCGACAGAGAGGTAGGCTTCAGCTATTTGAAAGGCATGCACTTAAACGATGCCATGAAGGCTGTGGGTAGCCGAGTGGACCGCCACTCGCCTATGGGTGAGGGATTTCTGGGCATCTCCCCATTCCGTTACATTGCTCAAGATGCACGCTTCGATGGTATTCCACTTATTCTGGAGACCCCCGACGAGGCTCGCTGGGCCGAGGAGATTGCCCTGCTAAAGAGTTTCGCAGGAGAGTAAATCAAAGGCTGCTAACTTAACCGTTAGCAGCCTTTTTAGTTTATACAGTTTTTCTTATTTAGAAATTGTAAGGCTCAATCGAGGAAGCATAATCCTTCCAACCGTCAGCGGCTTTGTAGGCATCAACCGAAGCTGTTGGGACATAAATTTTGCGACCAGATGCATTGTTATTGAACATATCACTACCTCCCGTTGGTGGTGTTGTTGCTTTGCAATATACACTTGTCAAACTACTGCAACGAGAGAATGCAGAACCTCCAATCTCAGTAACACTATCGGGGATTGTGATACTTGTTAAACTACTGCAATTTTCGAATGCAGACCTTCCAATCTCAGTAACGCTATTGGGAATGGTAATACGGGTCAACGAATGGCAATCACAGAAAACAACATCCCCAATCTCAGTAATACTATCGGGAATAGTATAGGAGGTTAACCCCGCAGGAGCAAAACTATGTAACTTGCTATTAACAATTAAACAACGATTATCAGCAGAGGTATATTTCCAATAAAAAGCCGATAAAGATAGACAACTCGCAAAAGCGCCATATCTCATCTCTGTAACACTATCGGGAATAGTTATACTGGTAAATGATGAGCAACCAGCGAAAGCGTAAAATCCAATCGATGTAACCCCTTCGGGAATAGTAATACTTGTCAACGATTTGCAATAAAAGAAAGCTATATCTCCAATCGAAGTAACGCTATCGGGGATTGTGATACTTGTCAAACTACTGCAATTCCAGAATGCCTGCTCTCCAATCTCAGTAACTCCATCGGGAATATTTATACTTGTCAAACTACTGCAACTTCGGAATGCACTATCTCCAATCGAAGTAACAGCGCCATCGAATGTGATTACACCTTTACCATTCTCATAAACGTTACTGAGGATATTTGCGCCAAAAGCATCGGTTTTATCCGGCTTCACAATCCGGCTATCGGTTGATGTGTACCAAATTTCATTATTTGCAAGATATAGCACTCGTGGAATTACGAGTTTTGAGCCATCGGTAAGGGTTATATAGACAAAATCATCGTCATAAGTTACCTCCTTAAACATTGAGTCGCCACCAGTGCCGTCCTCGCCGTCCTCGCCCGTAGCCTTGCCGAGCTCCTGCCAAGTTGAGCCATTGTCATAAGAGATGAGCCAATAACCATTCTCGATTTTTAGCTTTGGAGTGATGCCGTCTTTACCGTTTTGTCCATCTTTGCCATTGGTGCCATCTTGACCGTCCTTGCCATCTGCACCATCTTTGCCGTCCTCTCCATCTTTACCGTCAGCACCGTCCTTGCCATCTGCACCATCTTTACCATCAGTGCCTTCGGCTTTTACCTTATTACCGTCCTTGTCGAGCAACCAGTCGCCGTCCAAAGTCCAATAATATACACCGTCGGTATCCATCGCTACGCCAATTACAGGTGTGTAGCCATCAGCTCCGTCCTTGCCGTCCTGACCATCTTTACCGTCAGCGCCATTTGCGCCGTTGGCGCCGTCCTTGCCGTCTTTGCCATGATAGATTGTTACAGAACCACTCTTTGAGAATGTGATGACATAACCAATCACTTTGCCATCTTGGGTGATGGGTGCGATGTTAGTTACATAATCATTGTTCTGCAAAGCCTTGACAATGTCGCTTAACGATGAGATGTTTGTGTTCATCTCCTTGCACAACTGCTCAAGTGTAGTCACACGATCCTTAAGAGAATTTAGTTCATTCCAAAGGCTGGAATCATCATAACAACCCACTGCAATAATCGTCATTGCAGAGAGCAGGTAGGTGAAAAATTTCTTCATAATATCAATTGTTTTGTTATAATGCTTTATAACCTATCCAAACATTTTCTAATCAACGCCACACAATTGCGTATCTCGTCGTCGGAAATCACCAGCGGAGGTGAGATGCGGAAGGCGGTGTCGCAATAGAGGAACCAATCGCTCATGATGCCCTCCTCGATAAATATATCCATCAGGCGATAGAGCTTTGACGCTTCACCAAGCTCGACAGCCATAAGTAAACCGCTACGACGAATCTCCTTGACCTGCGAATGATTGCTGAGTAACTCTTCAAACATAGCTCCCTTGCGCTCGACATCTGCGACAACCTTATTCTCCTGCAAGAACTTCATCGCCGCCAAACCTGCCGCGCAACACACGGGATGACCACCAAAGGTGGTGATATGACCCAACACGGGGTCGTGCGTTAGTTTAGACATAATCTCTTGGCTCGACACAAACGCACCAAGAGGCATGCCACCACCCAACGCCTTTGCCAAGCATACTATATCGGGCGTTACGCCATACTTCTGCATGGCGAACATCTCACCTGCGCGACCCATACCGACTTGAATCTCATCAAAAATAAGCAGCGCTCCCACCTCGTCACAACGCTTACGCAGAGCCTGCAGATAACCCTCAGCAGGTACTCTCACGCCTGCCTCGCCCTGCACAGGCTCACACAACACACACGCCGTACGAGCAGTGATTTGCTCAAGGTCGGCAAATGAATTGAAATTTATAGCTTTCGTATCGGGCAACAACGGACGGAAAGCACTCTTCCACTCCTCACCCTCAGGCTCGCCCATCATACTCATTGCACCGTGTGTCGAGCCGTGATAAGCTCGGCGCATAGAAATCATCTCGGTGCGATGGGTATAGCGCTTCGCCAACTTCAAGGCTCCTTCAACCGCCTCGGCTCCCGAATTCAGAAAATAGACCGTATCAAGTGGCTCGGGCAGACTCTCGGCAAGCAAGCGAGCGAACTCCACCTGTGGTCGTTCCACCATCTCGCCATAGACCATGATATGCATGTAATCTGCCGCCTGACGTTGTACCGCCTCGACAACAACCTTATTGCCATGACCGACATTATTCACCGACACACCCGACACCAAATCGTAGTATGGCTTACCATCGGGCGTATAAAAAAATACACCCTCGGCACGTGCCACCTCAATAAGTTGGGGTGCGGGCGAGGTCTGCGCCACATGACGCAGGAATTGTTTGCGTAATATCTCACTCATTATTTACCAAATTTACGTTCTAAAACCCTCTCGGCGTCCCTTGCCGACGACATCACCCAGCGGAACAAAACCTCTTGATACTCAATATCCTTCAATCGCCAATCGATTGCAGATGATAAACGCATGCGTTGCGAAAGCATGTAAATCAATATAGCAGCCGAAGCCGACACATTCAAGCTCTCGACCATACCGCACATAGGAATACGTAGATACTCGTCAGCCGACTCGATAATCTCGCTTGAAACTCCCGTATGCTCGGTACCAAAGACCAAACAGAAAGGTCCCTTCTCCACATCGAAGGTTTCGGGGGTGCAGCTCTCACGATGAGGCGTGGTTGCCACAAGTCGATAACCCGCAGCCTTAAGCGATGCAATAGCCTCGGTGGTGGATTCGTGACGTATAATATCAACCCATTTATCGGTGCCTCGCACAATATTCACATTGGGGTTAAACTTACACACCGTCTCCACCGTATGCAAATTCTGCACACCAAATGCCTCGCAGTGACGCATCAATGCCGACGCATTTTGCGGATGAAAGGTATTCTCGGTCAAGATGGTCATATAACGCGTACGTTCATTAAGCGTACGACGCAACACCTCGATGCGTTCCTCGGTCAAGAAGTCCATCATATACTCGGTACGTTCGACATACCACTGCATATCTCGTCCTGAAGCATACTCAGCCAGATTATTTACGATATTTGTCATCTTCGTCCATTATTTTAAGGTAACTTTCATAACGAGGATATGCTATCTCACCTCGCTTAACCGCCTCAACCACAGCGCACCCAGGCTCATGAGTGTGTGAGCAATTATAGAAACGACAATCAGGCAGATAGTGCATCATCTCGGGGAAGTAGTGCGCCAACTCGGCATCGTCAATATCAATCAAACCAAAACCCTTTATTCCAGGTGTGTCGATTATATAGCCGCCCTCAGCCAATGGATACATGGTAGAGAATGTGGTTGTATGCTTACCTTTGTGATGGCTCTGCGATATTTCTCCCGTTTTGATATCCAAGCCCGGCTCAACAGCGGCCACAAGCGTTGATTTACCAACACCTGAATTACCCGAAAGTAGCGTAGTCTTATTGTGCAACAACTCTCGCACGACTTCAACCCCTTCATGCTCGGTTGCCGATACCTCAATAATCTTATAACCAGCACTCTCGTATATTGCATGAAACTCCTCTACCGCCTCAGGGTGCTGACGAGCCAAATCTATCTTTGCAAGCAAGATAGTAACAGGTACTTTATATGCCTCACATGTAACGAGAAATCTATCGACAAACTCCAATGCCGTTTCTGGAGAAAAGAGCGTCACCACCAGCAAGGCTTGGTCAATATTCGCCGCTATGATATGAGACTCTTTCGATAGGTTGGAAGCACGACGAATGATGTAATTACGACGTGGCTCGATATCTGAAATAACATATCCTCCCTGCTCATCGGCAGATAACTTTACGACATCACCCACAACCACAGGATTGGTGGAACGCACTCCTTTCAGGCGCAACTTACCTCGTATGCGACACTGCAAATAAGCGCCATCACTAAGCACCTCATACCAACTTCCCGTAGCCTTCACTACTGTACCAAACAGACCTTCAGCCATATATTAACGATTTACTATATTTCCCAACTGTTCTTCAAAATAAGGCATTATCGTATCGGTAATTCGCACCACGGGCGAAAACCAACGCGATTGCTCGATGGTTTGCTTTTCAACCCACGTGTAATCACGATTGATTGCTGCAAACCATGAGAATAGAACACCTACCACCAATCCAATTTTCACTACCGAGAATAGTATTCCCAGCAACACATCGGCTACGCCCAATCCAGAAAAACGCAACACGGCTCGCAACAGATGACCTACAATGGTGATGGCAACCAACGATGCAAGAAATATTACCAAGAATCCCACTATTGCAGCAGTAGAACTATCAAGACCCATCACAGAGCCAACGTACGCACCATACTTCGCGGCAAGCATCAGACCTGCAATCACTGCGACAAACGACACCAGCTGCAACAAAAATCCTCTTCTCCAGCCATTAAAAACAGCCCAAGCCAATGCTATATAAACGATTATATCAAATACATTCATCGGTATTGAAAGGTTTTATGTTTAATTACTTTTTTACCATTAAAATATTGCACGAAGTTAGCATATTTTTTTTGATTATTCGTATCTTTGTCAAAAGTATAGGGTAATTATCTACTTTAGGCTTACATAAAGCAGCATTCCGTAGCAACGTGGCTTATTCGGAATAACTATTGTGGTTGAGCTGCAATGACATGTGTTGCTTAAAGAAACAAAACTGATTATTATGAAACGTTATATTCTTGCATTTATATTATTGATGTTGTGTTACACAACCTCAGCACGAGAAGTTTTTTCGCTAAACGACGAGTGGTTTTTCTTCTTCAAAACCGAAACAAGCAGCGATAACGCACGACGCGTATCATTGCCACACACTTGGAACCTCGACGCTTTGTCGGGACAAGGTGAGTATCTGAAGACTACGGCTAACTACTCACGCTCAATATTTATTCCCAATGACTGGGCGCGCAACCGCATGTTCTTGAAGTTTCACGGTGTGCAAAGCGTCGCCGACGTATTTGTGAATGGTCATCATGTGGGAGAGCATCGAGGCGGCTGGACTGCATTTACGTTTGAAATAACCAAGCATCTACGATTTGGTGAGGACAATTCGATTGTCGTGGTGGTGAACAACGCCTACCAGAATGATGTCCTTCCCACCTCTTCGGAGATAAACCTATATGGTGGTATTTATCGTGATGTGGAGCTTATCGTCACCGAGCAGACTACAATATCTCCGCTCTATTACGGTTCAGACGGAGTACTTGTGAATCAAATTAATGTCACCGACACGGTTGTCGATGCATCGGCATCGGTGTGGGTTACAAGTACTACCGACAAGCTGTGCGACCTCTACATCTCGGTACGTAGTCCGATGGGCGACGTGGTTTATTCTCGCTACCTAAAGGAGCAAATCAAGCCTGATGAGCCTATTGACATTCCGTTTCGACTTGAGGAGCCTTTGCTGTGGAGCTGCGACGAGCCAAACATGTATAGCGTGAGTGTTTCGATAGGTCGCAATTATGAAGACGAAGTGGTGGTAAACACCGGCTTCCGCAAGATTGATGTAGGACCCAAAACCGGACTGAGAATCAATGGCGAGAAAATAAAAATCAACGGAGTAACGTTGCACCATGACCGCGCGGTGGTGGGTAGCGCACTACGCTCACGCCATTACGACGAGGATATGGAGAAGATACGCGACATTGGCGCAACAGCCATACGTTCAGCAACCGCACCTCATGCGCAATACCTATACGACATCTGCGACCAGAACGGCATGTTGGTGTGGATTGACACTCCATTTACACGTGCACCATACCTGAGCGACTTCTCATATTTCGCCACAAAGCGCTTCCACGACAACGGCATACAGCAGTTGCGCGAGATTATCATACAAAACTATAACCACCCATCGGTAGTGATGTGGGGTATATACTCTTTGGTGTGGATGCGAGGCGACGATGTCTTGGACTTTGTAAAGGAGCTTAACTCGACAGCCAAGCAACTCGACCCATCACGACCTACGGTAGCTTGCAGTAATCAAGATGGTGAGATTAACTTTGTGCCCGACTTGATTGTATGGCAACAGAATTTGGGTTGGGATAAAGGAGCTATCAAAGACCTTGAGATATGGAACGAAAAGCAACACACCGAGTGGGGTCATCTGCGTTCGGCTGTTGCCTACGGTGAGGCAGGCTCCATACAGCAACAATCAAACACCAGCCTCAAGCCTTTGGACGTGGATCAGCGCTGGCTGCCCGAACGCTGGCAGACCGAGTTCCACGAGGGTTATGTGCAGCACATGGCTCAAGACTCCATATATTGGGGCATGTGGATAAACAATATGTTTGAGTTTGGCTCTGTGCGACACGAAGATGGCATATCTCGTAAAGGATTGGTCACATTTGACCGCAACGACGAGAAGGACTCTTACTTCCTCTACCGTACGCTTTGGAACAAAAAAAGTCCTACGTTACACATAACAGAAAAGCGTCGCAATATTCGCCTGGACACCATTCAGCAGATAAAATTCTACTCTTCTGCTAAAGATGCTCCCGTTATGATAGTAAACAAGGACACCGTACATGTAAGAGAATATGCGCCCATGCAATATATCTCAGACTCGATTGTCATGCACGGACGCAACTCGGTGATGGTCAAAGCTGGCGAGCTTCACGACCAGCAGGTAATCACAATTGGCAACACATTAAAATCCCATCAATAGCCGACCTACCCTCGCACATCAACAAATCCAAAATTGATAGATTGGGCTGGAAAGGCATTCGCTCGGAAAATACTTGAAAATAGGGTTCGGCAACAAATGTCGAATCCTTTTTTTGTTTTGGACGCAAATCCAAATCACTCTCCGTTGCCATAATATACTGATCCGAGATATTTAAAGATTTTGAAGCTCCCAACAGTCGCAACAACACCTCCAAATACTCCATATTATAATCCACCAAGTAGCGCCACTCACGCTTGTAGAAAGGCTCTATCTCGTGAGCAAAGTAATCGAAATAGGGCGACGACTTATATGCCGAGAGAATTGACACCCAATGCTGATGCTGCCAGCGCTTAGAATAATCAATCTTCACATCACGCATCTTCTGACGTGGGCGATTAGCATTTTCCACATGTACCGAGAGCTGCATAACACCATTTGCCGTGAGAATCGAGGCACGATTGCGTTCCGAACGCTTGATGAAATTCTCGCCTAAATCAATCACAGACTCCTCGCGTAGCAGACGTGCTACATACTCAACCGAGGGCATATATGCTGAAGGAAGTATAACCATAACTACAACTTTTTACATACCATAACAACCCAACCATCTTGCTCCTGCTCGGACACCATCTCAAGCCCCTGCTCTCGTGCTGCCTGAGCAACCGCAGCTGCGTCCTCCTGCAGAAAACCACTCATAGCAATCCAGCCTTTGGGATTAAGCACTTGAGCGAACTCCGCCATCATCATCTGCAATATGTTGCGATTGATATTTGCCAATATGAAATCAACATTCTCGCCAGCGACAACATCGATCGAGCCGCAGCGCACATCGACGCGCTCGGCAACACCACTCAAGGCGATGCTGTCATGACAACTGTCGCATGCCCAATCGTCAATATCCACCGCAATCATACGCTCGGCGCCGCACTTTAACGCCACGATTGCCAGCACACCTGTGCCGCAACCCATATCCAAGCCAACCTTACCCTCGACTGCCGAAGCTGCGATTGTCGCCGACATAAGCGCCGTTGTGGTGTGATGACCCGTACCGAACGACATGCGAGGAGCAATGACCACATCAATAACACCCTGCTCTGCCGCAGCATGATGCTCGGCACGAATGCGTATGGGTCGTTCGCCGGCAATATCCACAGCCTCGAAGCTACTCTCCCACTCGGCATTCCAATTCTGGGTCTGGACATCTGCCACACTAAACGTCACACCCTCCTGCGACAACATCTGCTCCACATCGTGACATGACTGCTCCCACTCGGAGAGTTGAATGTATGCTTTCAACGCCCCCTCCTCCTCGCTGAATGATTCAAACGGAAAGTCCGACAGCAGAGCCATCATTATCTCCGACTGCTCGGCATCGGCAACTGAAATATTAAGTTCTATATATTCCATATTATGTAAAATTTCGCTATTTTTGCAATGGCGCTATGCCACACTACAAAGTTAGAAAGATTATGGCAGATAATACAAAAAGATGGCAGGAAATTTCACGAGGTTATCGTAGCTACATGCGATTAGAGAAACACCTCGCGGCAAATACCATCGATTCCTACATGCGCGATTTGGCTCAATTCGCCCACTACATATTGCGCATGTACGACCTTCCGCCCAAGAAAGTCGAGCGTGAAATGATTGAACACTACATGAGCTGGCTCTACGACAACAACAAGGAGAAGAGCTCGCAGGCTCGTGCTCTGAGTGGCATAAAGAGTTTCTTCAACTATCTGCTTTTGGAGGAGCAAATTGATAGCTCACCCGCAGAATTTATCGAAGCGCCAAAGTCAAACCGACAACTACCCGACACCCTCTCGACAGAAGAGATTGACCGCATAATAAACTCCATCGACATTTCAACACCTAAGGGGCTGCGCGACAGAGCCATATTGGAGTTGCTCTACTCGTGTGGGTTGCGCGTGTCGGAGTTGTGCGACTTGAAGATGAGCGACCTATTCTTTGGCGAGGGTTACATACGCGTGATAGGCAAGGGCGACAAACAACGCTTCGTACCTATCAGTAGTATTGCCCGCGAACGCATACTCCTCTACAAGGAGCATCGCAAGGCGGCGACACGCAGCGAGGATACCCTCTTTTTGAACAATCGTGGCTCGAGGCTCACACGTGTGATGATTTTCACCATCATCAAGCAGGCAACCCTGCGTGCAGGCATCGACAAGAAGATTAGCCCCCACACCTTCCGTCACTCCTTCGCCACCCATCTTTTGGAGGGCGGGGCAAACATACGCCAAGTGCAGGAATTGCTCGGTCATGAGAATATCCTCACAACCGAGATTTACACCCACCTCGACTCCCGCCACCTGCGCGAAACCCTCGAGGAGCATATGCAGTTGGAGTAGGAAAAATTAAAGGCTGCCGCGATTGCGACAGCCTTTGTTGTAGATATGTAAATTTATTACTTCAACTCAATAGAGTTCAACATCTCCAGACGACCCTCGTTAATCTGCTTAACGATAAGCTCACCGAAAAGGGTGTTCTGCCATGCGAACCACTTACGAGTAAAGTCCTTTGGATTATTCACATTGAACGACTCGTGCATAAATCCTGTGCCGGCGTCGGTACGCATCAACTGCTCGATGCACCACTTAATCTCCTGCTCGCAGTCGCTTGTGAACGCCTTCATCATAAGACTCATAGGCCATGCCATGTCGTAGCCGATGTGTGGTCCACCGATACCCTCGCCCTTTGTGCCACGGAAGAAATATGGGTTGCTCTCGCTCCACACGAAGCGGCGTGTGTTGGCGTAAATCTCCTCGTCAATAACCTCAGGGTTGAGATACTTCATCGCCAAAAGGCTTGGCACGTTAGCGTCGTCCATGCAATAATAGTTGCCGAAGCCATCAACCTCGAATGCGTAAATCTCACCGAACTCTGGGTGGTTATATACTGCATACTTCTCCAAAGCTGCTGCAACCTCATCAGCCAATGTAGTGCACTCCTTAGCCAATGCCTTATTATCGTTCACCTTAGTCAAAATCTCAGCTGCCTTGTTCAACACCGACACAGCAAAGAAGTTTGAAGGAATGAGGAACTGCAACACAGTAGCATCGTCAGATGGGCGGAAACTCGACACAATCAAGCCCACAGGATTCACAGGTGAGCCAAGACCGTTGTTTGACAATGTGTCGAACTGACGCTCGGTGCGACGCATAAACTTATAAGGACCATTGCCCTCCTTGCGCTGCTGCTCCTTGAATGTCTTGAGCACGTTCTCAACAGCTAACAACCACTGCTCGTCGAAGATAGAAGCATCGCCCGTAACCAACCAATAGTAGTAAGCCAAACGGATAGGATAGCACAATGAGTCAATCTCATACTTACGCTCATGCAACTCAGGCTTCATGGCGGTCATATCCGACATCCACTCACCACCCTTTGCACCGTCGTTGAAGGCATTTGCATAAGGGTCGATGTTGATTGACATCAGCTGGCGACGGATAACACCCGCAAGCATAGCCTTGAGTTCCTCGTCATCGTTGGCATACTGCACGTAAGGCCACACCTGAGCGCCTGAATCACGCAACCACATGGCGTGAATATCACCCGTATAGACAAACGTATCGTCCTTGCCATCGAGCTTGCGATAGTGAACAGTTGTATCCAACGTATTTGGGAAGCAGTTTGAGAACATCCACGCCAAGCGCTCGTTTGTAAGCAACTCCTTCACCTTCACAATCTCAGCCTCGATAGCCTTTGAACTGAAAAGACGATCCTCAACGGCTGGGCGCTGACATACATACTCTCCGTCCTGCATAGGAGCTACATCCAATGCAACATTCGAATAATCGGTTAATTGCTCTGGCATAGACGCACAGTCACAACACTTCGAACCTTTTTCTCCACACGCCACACACATAAGCATAGCGACCAAAACTGCTAAATTAAAAAATCGATTAATCTTCATAATAAGGGTTATTTTAAATTAAAATTTTTCTCAAAGTTAAACCATTTTATTTTATCTTCCTATTTTCAGCAAAATTATTTCTTTTCTGATGCTCATTTCTGCCTCCGTTTTAGTATCTTTGCAAATGCCCTGAGGCAAAACAATAAAACAAAATTAGAATGGAACTCACTAAATATTCTCGTCGAAAATCGCATCAGGTGCGTATCGGAAATGTCATCATTGGCGGAGATGCTCCCATCGCCGTGCAGTCAATGACCAACACCCCCACAGCTGACACTGCGGCAAGTGTCGAGCAGGTGAAGCGCATAGCTGAGGCTGGTGCCGAAATAGTACGCCTCACAGCGCAAGGCAGAAAAGAGGGCGAGAACCTTGAGAATATCATGGCAGAACTACACAAAGATGGTTGTGCGGCAGCTATTGTTGCCGACATTCACTTTGTGCCAGAGGTGGCATCTATTGCGGCTCGCTATGTGGATAAGGTTCGCATAAACCCCGGCAACTACCGCACATCGAACGGCGAATTGGAGGCTCTCATAGCACAATGTCGTGACAGAGGCGTAGCTCTGCGCATAGGCGTGAATCATGGCTCACTTGCCAAACGTATATTTGACGAGTGGGGCGACACACCCGAAGGAATGGTTGTGTCGGCGATGGAGTTTTTAAGGGTGTGCCGCAAAGAAAATTTCGACCAAGTTGTAGTTTCGATGAAGTCGAGCAACACCCGTGTTATGGTGCATGCCTACCGCCTGTTGGTTAAGGCTATGGAGCAGGAGGGCAT
The DNA here is from genome assembly GCA_017424405.1 of Alistipes sp. Lineage (GTDB taxonomy): Bacteria > Bacteroidota > Bacteroidia > Bacteroidales > Rikenellaceae > Alistipes. The sequence goes on along the minus strand of JAFPAD010000038.1, from coordinate 4,989 downwards.
GACCTATCCAATACACTTGGGCGTAACCGAGGCGGGCAATGGCATCGAAGGCAGAATAAAGAGTGCTGTGGGCATAGGTGCATTGCTTGCCGACGGCATTGGCGACACCATACGCGTATCACTCACCGAAGCCCCTGAAAATGAAGTTCCTGTGGCGAAGATGATTATCGACCACTACTCTACACGCGATGGCGAGTTTACTATCACCCACCCCGAGCGTTACCACGCAACCGAATATGTGCGTCGCAGCGACATTACAACACCCATCACCCACGATGAGGTGGACGAGCGATTCCTCACGATTGAGGCCTCGTCATCAAACCCTACGGCAGAGTTGCGAGCAGCAATACTGTCGCTCGAGAACCCCAAGCAGCCCGTCATCGTGAAGTGTCGCTACGAGCAGAGTGACTCAGAGGAGGTGGCCGTGAAGGCGGCTGCCGACTTGGGTGTGCTGTTCCTCGACGGCTTGGCTGACGGAATATGGGTTGATGCTCCAAATATTGATGCTAAAACCATTAACGACATTGAGCTAATGATTCTGCAAGCGGCTCGTGTACGTTTCTCTCACACGGAATATATTGCTTGCCCAAGTTGTGGACGTACGCTCTACGACATTGAGAAGACCCTCGCCGACATCAAGAGTCGCACGTCGCATCTCAAGAACCTGAAGATTGGTATCATGGGCTGCATCGTAAATGGTCCAGGCGAGATGGCCGATGCTGACTATGGATATGTTGGGGCTGCCGCAGGACGGATAACTCTCTACAAGGGACGTGAGGTGGTGGAGAAAAACATTCCTCAAGAAGAGGCTATCGAACACCTTATTGACTTAATCAAGCGCAACGGCGATTGGCAAGACCCCGAGTAAACGATGGCAGGCAGTGCAATGAAGCGATACACAGCGCGTGGCGTGGTGCTGGGAACAATCAAGTATGGCGACAAGGGCTTGGTTGTACAGATGCTCACATCCTCACATGGCAGGCAGAGCTACATGGTGCAAGGATTGGGCTCACGACGCGGACATGGTAAGCTGGCACTCTTTCAACCGATGTTTGCACTGGAGTTCGAGGGTTTGGAGTCGCCGCGCATGCAGATGCACCGCATGGGCGAGGCTCACAACGGCATCGTATTGCAATCAACTCCTTTTGATATAAAAAAATCTACCATTGCACTCTTTATGGCAGAGGTTTTGCACCGTCTGGTGAAGGAGAGTGAAGCAAACGAATTGTTATTTGATTTTGTGTGGGGCTCAATCGAGGCTCTTGACATTGCTAAAGAGGGCATAGCCAATTTTCATCTATGGTTTCTTTCGCACCTGTGCCGTTTCTTGGGATTCTCGCCCGGAAACGACTATTTTCCCGAGGCGTGGTTCAACATCGCCGAAGGCATGTACACCGCCGAAAAGCCACCCCGCGAATACTGCATGACACAAGAAAACGCACTCATTCTCCGAGATATGCTGGAGTGTGATGTGCGCTATATAGCCGAAATAGGATTAAACCGTCACCAGAGAGTCGATTTCTTGGCTGCCCTGGTCAATTATTATGGTTATCATTTAGACACAATCAACTCCGTACAATCAATAAGGATTTTACAGGAGGTGTTTTAGTGAAAATTATCAGCTACATATTTATTGCAGGCATGCTCGTAGGAGCATTGGTGCTTGATTATTTAGATGAGGTGAACAACCATGCCATACGAACAGCCTCGGCGCAAGAGCCTCGGCGGTGGCGGAGTGGCGACACTGTATGGTATGAGATAGACTCAATACCATATTTACCATCGGCACAAGAGCAAGATTCGCTACGCATGTTATGGGACTCGCTGCATGGCGCATGGTATCCACCCATGCGACTTGATAACGTACACCAGCCATCGCTTACATTGCCCGAAACCGCCAAAATAAATTATCACTTGCCCTATTGGAATGTATATCGACGCTCATTCACTCACTGGGGAATAACATTCTCTACCGGACAACCCAACCCCTACAATCCCTATCCCGAGTCGAATGCCCTCGATGCATCGGTTACCTCACACCCTCTAAATCGCCCAAAATAGAGAAATCAATATTTTTTTGTATCTTTCGCCTGCTAATAGTAATTAACACACAACTACATGGGGGCAATAAGCCAATTTTTCCGAAACTTTGTCGAGAAGATTCTCTTACACATGGGAATGTCGAGCGATATGACCAACTCCCTAAACCGATGGGGCATTCTGCTTATCATCATTCTTTTTGCACTACTTGTCGATGCATGCATACGCATTGGAGTATTTCGACTGCTGCAACAAATCGTCAAGCGAACTAAAGTTACATGGGACGACTACATCTTCGATAAAAAGGTTATTAAAAACCTTTGTAACTTCGTAACACCCACCATAATATACATGCTACTGCCCATTGCCTTCTCAACCACAGATGGCAGCAACGACGGCATGCACATCGTGCTGGAACGAGGCGTGGAGATATACATGGTGGTGGCATTCATCCGCTTTGTGAACGTACTTCTGAAAGTGCTATTCGACGTCGCCGAGCAACATCCAGCATGGCAAGGTAAACCCATCAAGGGATTGATGCAAACGGGTCAAGTCATCGTTATTGGCATTGGCACGATACTCATTATATCTATCCTCATCGACAAATCACCCACACTCCTACTCACAGGTTTAGGAGCTTCGGCGGCGGTGCTAATGTTGATATTTAAGGATAGCATCTTGGGCTTGGTGGCTGGAGTGCAGCTCTCGGCAAACAACATGCTCAAGGTCGGCGACTGGATTTCAATGCCGCATCGAGGTGTTGATGGCGAGGTTGAGGAGGTAACGCTCACAACCATCAAGGTGCGCGGCTGGGACAAAACCCTATACACGTTGCCACCTTATTTGCTTATCAGCGAGTCGTTCCAGAATTGGCAGGCTATGCGTTTGTCGGGCGGACGACGCATAAAGCGTTCGCTTAACATCGACATGAACTCAATACAATTTGCCACCCCATCATTTATCGAACATCTGTGCAGCAACGACATGGTTCGAGCTCTCGTTGATTCCATCTCTACCCAAAGTGAGGAGGGCGAGATGGTGACCAACCTCGACCTATTCATGCGCGCCATTAATAACTACCTAATGCACCACCAGCGCATAAACCCCAACTTAACCATCATGGTGCGCCAGCTGCAACCCTCCGAATGGGGTTTGCCGATTGAGGTTTACTGCTTCTCGGCAAATGTGAATTGGGTGCCTTACGAAAACCTGCAAACCGAGATAATCTCCTATGTAGTTGCTACGGCACCTCTCTTCGGACTAAGAATGTATCAAGCTCCGTCGGGATTGGATTTGAAAAAGTAAAAGAAGGTGTTGTAATTCAAAATCCAGATTGAAGTACAACGTAAAATAAAACAGGCGTCACTCTTTTGTAACGCCTGTTTTATTGTAACTACATCAATTTTAACTCTACTTTGCTAATTCGTAGGCGCGAGTAGTGGTGTAATACTTTGCCTTCATGTGCGAGCGCTCCCATGCAGGAATCTCACCTGCGGCAAGGTAACCCAAATAGACCTTCATCACCGAGCTAAAGCGCATCTCGTGGGTCTTGGTAATCGACGCAGGGATAATCACTTGCCACTCATTCGCCGCAACCTTCTTAAGCGAAAGATTTGGATACTGCTTACCGATAGAGCCCAGCGCCGCATTCAAGGTCTGCTCAAACGCCGCCTCGTCACCCGTCTTATTTACCACATAGAGCATAGGCTTATAACCCTGCTCGGCACCCTGACGTATCTCGACATTTGCCTTCGTACCCTTAACAACCGAGTAATGGGTGTCGCCCGTGCCCTCGGTACCGATCTCTGCCATGAAATTCCACACCACACTCACGCGGCAATTTACACCCGCAAGTCGATAATTCATCTCGCCATTTGAATACACGTGCAACGTATCGTTTACAACGTCCTTCTCCAAAAACGGAGCGTAGTTCTCCTTACCCGTCACCAAGCGGTACTTATCACGAGGAATCTTCGTCGCCCAACGGCGTGCCGAGGTGAACTCGATATCCTTCTTATAGTCAATCTCCTGCTCGGGCATAACGGTGCACTGCACCAAATCAACCAAGTGGGTAGTAACATCGACAATACCCTCACCCTGCTGCTTCACATCGAAGTACCACTCGGGACGACGCAACGGCACACCCGACACATATTTGAAGAAGTGGTGAACGCTCTCCTTGGTGATGGCAGGCTCCTCAGGCGTACCCTGCTCCAACTCACCAAATAGTTCGGGCATAGCTACCAAAACACGCTGCAACTCGTTGTTTATCTCGCTACGCTCGGTCATAATATCATAAACCAAAACATCTTTTGCCGCCGCATCATCGAGGGTCTGCTCCAACAACTTGAAGCTACTGCCGTCGATTGCCATTGGCTTGTCTGAAAGCACATTGATACCAGCATCTACCGACGCCTTAACGTAGCCCGTTTTCTTACCGTTGTTACCCGCTAAAACCACTACATTTCCCTTCTGCTCAAGTAGCATCTTCTCGAGGAAATCATCGCCCGTATATACCTGTTCGTCCCATGTGGTAGGACGCTCCGAGCGGGTATTGTAGAGATCGATTTTTTCGAGGTGCATCTTCACATCATCGCCCTCAGGAGCATATACATAGACCGTAGGCGACACCTGATCATACATATACATTTGCACCAACGCAGCATGGAAATGACCAGGATCAAGAGTGAGCAACTTCACATTTTGAGTACCCTTTTTGCAACCCATAGACATAAGCATCGCTACACCCGAAAGCAAGAATAAAAACTTTCTCATAATATCTCTCTATTTTGTTTTTTCAATTACAAAAGCAAAGATAGTAGAAAAATTCGTTCTAATACAAAAATTTTATGTGTAAATAGCTGATATTTATATTTTTTGCTGTATCTTTGCCGTCGCTTTCGCGCGCAGGCGATGCGGGCGCAGGCACAACCAATTAATTATTAACAT
>JAFPAD010000037.1 GCA_017424405.1 Alistipes sp. | reverse complement strand
TCCTTCGCAAAAGATTACTACTTCAATAAAAGAGGTGAACACTTCTGTATTGGGTGAAACTTTGTCATTTACTTTAGAGTCTACGGGTGATTGGGAGGCCTCAGCATCAGAACCAATAGATTGGATAACTCTTTCACCATCATTGGGTTTCGAGGGTGTGTTTGATATTGATATGACCATAAAACCTAACACTGGCGACAGAGCAAGATCTGTGGAGATTTTATTCACCACAGGTAGCCAGAGTGCTAAAATAAAGGTTTCTCAGGAGTGGTCACAATTCTTTAAGGTTCCTTGTGCCTCTTATAAGATAAGTTATGCGGGAGGACGTGTTGTAGTAGATGGTCTTCCTAAGACTGACTTTACAATCACTATCCCTGCGGAGGCTCAAGATTGGATAAGCGTGTCAGGAAATTGTTTAAATGTCGCCTTCAATGAGAACGAAGCTGCTCGTAAGGCTAAAATCTCTATCACCGACAACACAATTCCAAAAACATACAACGTTACTTTAACTCAGAGCGGAGTCGGTAAGATGACCATTTCTGAATTATATATCGACGGTTACAAGTGTCTGACTGACAAACGTGGTATTGTCAAAGACTTTATGTATTCAGTGGATATGGACGCTGCCACAAAGCCTGTGAAGATTGAGTTCTACGGCGAGGGTGTGCAATGGATTACTGTTGGAAGCAACGAGACAAAAATCTACTCTGGCGACATTGTTTCATTAAGCGACCTTAAGGCAAATTCAAATCTCAACATCTATTCACACTGTGAGACTTCACCTAAAATAGGCACACAGACGCTTGTTGTTTCTGGTTTACCAATCGTAGAGATTATTACAAACGAAGATGTCAAAGATGAGCCAAAGGTTGATTGCACCTTCCGTTTGTTTGACCCCAAGGCTCGCACCGACGATGGTGACAATAAAAACCTCACCTTCTTCGAGAGTAAGGGTGGTATCGAATATCGTGGAGCAGGAGCGCAGCGATATATTAAGAAGCCTTACAATTTCAAGCTCTACGATAGCAAAGGAGAAAAGCGCGAGGCGGAGTTGTTGAACATACGCAACGACAATTCATGGATTTTGGACGCCATGTTCCTCGATGTTGCGCACATGCGTACCCGCGTATGCTTCGACATCTGGAATCAATTTAACAAGCCATACTACGTTAGCGAGAAGCCAAAGGCTATGAGTGGCACACGTGGTCACCATGTGGAGATGTTCCTCAATGGCGAGTACCGAGGTCTGTTCACCCTGACCGACCGCATTGACCGCAAGCAATATCAGATTGAGCAGAATGGCGGCTACATCTACAAAGCGAAGGGTTGGACTGATGCCTGCTGCCTAAGAGGCTACTCAGCTCGCAGTAGCAACGATGACTATTACTGGAACTCAGCCGACATAGAGCAGGAGTATCCCGATGCAGACGACGGCTTTGCGCCAAACTTCAACTACCTGGCCGATATGATTGACTTCGTTGCCAAGAGTAGCAAGGAGGAGTTTAGCGCGAACTTTGAGCAGCACTTCGATATGAACAGCATCATAGATGCCTTTATCTTCCTTAACATGATCGTGGCGCACGACAACATCGGTCGTAACACATTCTGGATCCTGCGCGATGTGAAGGAGTCGAAGAAGTTTATCCACGGCTTGTGGGATCTCGATGGTACATTGGGTCGCACATGGGATAGAAAAGAAGAAAACCCTAACCAAGGTTGGGTAAGAGGCAGATTCCGCATATACGAACGTATTATTGACGAGAATCCTGCCAATATCCACCAGAAGATTTATGACCGCTGGTTGGAGCTCAAAGATGGTGCTCTTGCTCCTGAGAATTTCAATCAAGTAGTTGATTACTACGCTAAGCAGATGATTGACTCGGGTGCTCGTGACCGCGAGGTTAAGCGTTGGCAATCATTAGATATAGCAGACCAGCCAAGATGGGGCTACGCATCGGTATATTACGGCGACCTCGAGGGTGAGACCAAGTATATGAAGGAGTGGTGGGCAAAGCGCCTCACAAAGGTCAATTCGCTCATCAACACCCTTCAGCATAAGTAGTTACACATTACGCAACAACACAAGTAAGGCTGTCCTTTTCGGACAGCCTTTGTTTATTATAAAAGGGGCAATATCCTACCCCACCGCAATCAGACGCACATCGAAAATCAGCGTCGAGAAGGGCTTTATCACACCAGCACCCTTTGCACCGTAACCGAGGTTAAAGGGGATAACAATTTCCCAACGTGAACCTACGGGCATCTCGCGCAGAGCGGTTCGCCAGCCGTCGATAAGCTGATTTAACTTGAATGTTGCGGGGCGACCCTGCTGAGTAGAGTCGAAGACCTTGCCGTTGATGAGTTTGCCCGTGTAGTGTACCGTAATCATTGCCTTAGGCGAGGGTTTATCGCCCTTGCCTTTTGTGATTTCGCGATACATCACGCCGTTGAACATCACCTTCACGTCATCACGTGAAGCATACTCCTCCAAAAATTCCAAGTTGCGCTCCTTGTATGCGCTATTTTGATTTCCTCCTCGTGCCATAAATTTATTATAAAAAGGGGGTGCTTTGACACACCCCCATATTTAGTCTGAAACTATGATTAGCCGATAATCCACTTACTTCCAGGAATATACGAAACAACCTTGGAAGTGATGTAACAACTTACAAACGTAGCCACAGCAATCACCGGAATAGCCGCCACAGAAGGCAGAGCCATCTGCTCTTTGAAAATACCTACCCAGAATCCGAGCCACAATAGGTGCATCAAATACATCGCAAAACTGAGTTTCGACATATCGGTGATAACCTTTGGAGCCTCCTTCTGCTCGATGCATGTAAAGAGCATGAATGCACCGAAAGTAGCTACTACACAGTTAATTGTGCAGAATGCCCATGCCACCTCGATAACAGGTGTTACATGCACAACGCCCGGTGTTGCCTGAGTGTAGAACGACCATATAGTGGTTACGGTACCCACCACAAATGCGCCCAATCCGATCCAGAAGCGCTTGCCACGATTCCAATTCAGATGGTAGCGGATATAGTGAGCCATCACAAGATAACCCAAGTAACCCGAGAAGTTCCACAACATATGATACTCATTCCAGAAGCACTGACCCCACGCTTCTCCAACCCAACGATTAATGAATGGCATGCAGGTCGAGAGGGCGAACAATCCGATGAAGAACAACTCCTCCTTCGCCGTTGCTTTACGAAGCCATGGCGAGATTATTGGAATAAATAGATACAATCCAAGCAGTGGATAGATAAACCAAAAGTGACCCGCCATAGATGGGAAATTGAGCCACAAACGCTGTAAATCGCCCAACGACTGCGACCACTCCATGCCACCCCAAGCCAAAGGCAAAAGGCTATAAATCAACATAAACGCCACGATTGGCGGAACAACTCGCAAGAAACGCTTTTTATAGAAGTCCCAGGTTGTCTGCTCCTCCTTCATGGGTACCAATAGGAACGCCGACACAATCATAAACAGAGGCACCGCAATGCGTGAAAATCCATCGTACAACGACACCCACAAACGGTCAGCCTCGCTGAAGAGGTAAGATTTAGGACCTGCGAGATTTGACGCCGCAGCACCCTCCTCCAACAACTCAGGTGGGATGAAACCGTAGAAATACTCACTCGCGTGCACCAGCATAACCAGGAAACACGCCACCACACGAATGTAGTCAAGATACACGATTCGTTTCATAAATCTGATTTAGGTTTAGTAATTGACATTATATGCAAGCACAAATATAGCGAAATATATCACTTTTGGCAATTTTTAACGATTTATTAGTATCTTTGTATTATGGCATCATGGCTCGATAATAACGTAAAATATGTCGCAGGCGTAGGCGAGGCGAGAGCAAAACTTCTGGAGAAGGAGTTGGGCATACTCTCCATTGGCGACCTGCTACGCCACTACCCTTTCCGTTATATCGACCGCACGAAAATCTACACCATCGGTGAATTGAACGAGAACATGAACTCTTCGCTGGTGCAGCTCAGAGCACGTGTGACAGGCATCGGCTATGCCGGCTCGGGACGCAAGCAACGCTTCTCGGCTTTTGTAAGTGATGCAACAGGATCAGCAGAACTCATTTGGTTTCAGGGCATTAAGTGGATTGAAAAGAGCATCGAAGTGGGTAGAGAATATCTCATCTTCGGACGCCCTTCGTTCTTTCGTGGCGAGGTGTCGATGATACACCCCGAGCTGGATTTAGTGGAGAAGGCTCTCTCGCGCAAGGCTCACAGCGGCATGCAGGGCATCTATCCATCGACCGAGAAGATAGGCTCGACGCTCGGCGCAAAGGGCTTCTACAAAATTATCTGCAACGCATGGGCTACGGCTGAGCAGCATATCACCGAGACCATGCCTCGTTCGGTAATGGAGCGTTACCAGCTTATGCCACTCAAGGAGGCTATCTACAATATCCATTTCCCGCAATCTGTCGAAAAGCTCAAGGCTGCCGAACGCAGACTTAAGTTTGACGAGTTCCTCGGCGTGCAACTCTCCATTCAGGCGATGCGCAGCGACCGCCTTGCAAAAAACAACGGATTCCTATTTCCAAAAGTGGGCGAATTGTTCAACACTTTCTTCAACGAAAAGATTCCATTCCCGCTGACGGGAGCGCAGAAGCGCGTAATAAAGGAGATTCGCCAAGACACCATCTCGGGCTACCAGATGAACCGCCTACTGCAAGGCGACGTAGGTAGCGGAAAAACTATGGTTGCTCTGATGTCGATGTTGCTGGCAGTGGACAACGGCTTCCAAACCTGCATGATGGCTCCAACTGAGATACTTGCACGTCAGCACTTTGCCACCATATCTCGTCAGACCGAGGGACTTAACCTAAAGGTAGCTATCCTCACGGGTTCCTCGAAGAGCAAAGAGCGTAAAACCGCGCTCGAAGGCATTGCGTCGGGTGAAATAAATATCCTCATAGGCACCCACGCTTTGATTGAGGATAAGGTGCAGTTTGCCAACTTGGGCTATGTAGTGATCGACGAGCAGCATCGCTTCGGCGTGGAGCAACGAGCTCGCCTGTGGACAAAAAACCAACAGCCTCCACATATCCTCGTGATGACGGCTACACCCATACCTCGCACATTAGCAATGACCATGTATGGCGATTTAGATGTATCTGTTATCGACGAGCTACCCCCTGGCAGACAACCCATACGCACATATCACTACACCGACGCAGCACGTCTAAAGTTGTGGGGATTTCTGCGCAAACAGATTGCATTGGGCAGGCAGGCCTACGTGGTATATCCTCTCATCAAAGAGTCCGAGACGATGGACTACAAAGATTTGGAGGACGGCTTTGACTCCATCGTGCGCGACTTCCCACTACCCGACTATCGTGTGACGGCATGCCACGGCAAGATGAAACCACAGGATAAAGAGGAGTCGATGCGTCAATTCAAAGACCACGAGGCTGATATCTTGGTGGCAACATCGGTAATTGAGGTGGGTGTCGATGTACCCAACGCTACGGTTATGGTTATCGAGTCGGCAGATCGCTTCGGACTCTCGCAGCTACATCAGTTGCGAGGCAGAGTGGGTCGTGGCGGCGGAGAGTCGTTCTGCATTCTCATGTCGGGCGAGAAGCTCTCTCGCGAGGCACGCCAGCGCCTGCAAGCCATGTGCGAGACCACCGACGGCTTCCGTCTGGCGGAACTTGACATGAAACTACGCGGTGCGGGCGACATAAACGGCACACAGCAGAGTGGCATGGCTTTCGATTTGAAAATTGCCAACCCTACACTCGATGCCGACCTGCTGCAAACGGCACGCGAAGCTGCGATATGGATACTATCCACCGATCCCCATCTGCAAGATAAGCAAAATACATCTCTCAAGGAGTTGCGTGCCCGTCATGCCGGCAAGCAACGATTTGACTTTTCGATGATTTCGTAATCTTGAATTGCAATAAACACAAAACACAACCGTTGTTTAACAAAGGCGACACTATGAAACGATACTTTATAATCCTCTGTCTGCTACTTGGCTCATTACTCCCCGCCTCAGCCCAGCTCTATGTTCCGGGCGAGACGCTGCATTATCGCATGAGTTATAAAGCCAAGCTATTCCCAAATACAGAGGTAGCAAAGGCTGTGATGCAAACCACCGAAGCAACTCTCGACGGAGCTCCCGTGTATAAAGTTCATGGTTATGGCGAGACGGCAAAGGCGTTTAGCTGGATTCTGCCCGTGAATGATGCCTACACCATCTGGATTGACCCTACCACGCTACGCACCAAACGTTTCAACAGTAATCTGCACGAGGGCGACTACACCTTCAAGAGCACATTCATCTACGATTGGAAGAACCTCAACGTGCACACTCGCTGGCAGGTTCGCACCCGCCCCGAAAAATTCAAGACCATGAAGATAAGCGACCAAGGCATGGACCCTTTGTCGTTATACTTCAACCTACGTACCGTAAAGGACGAGGAAATTAAGGAGGGCTACACCAAGGAGTTGGAGATGGTGCTTGAGGATACGGTGCGTTATCTGAGTTTTCGCTTCGACGGACGCGAAGTGAAGAAGGTGCGCAACTTAGGTAAATTCAACACTCTGCGTTTCAGGTGTAAGATTGCCACCACGACCGAAACCTCATTCCGCGATGGCACCGAGTTCGTGGTGTGGATTTCCGACGACAAAAACAAGATTCCACTCTACATCGAATCGCCAATCAAAGTGGGCAGCGTGTGCGCTTATCTGTCAAGTTATGAAGGTTTACGCTATCCTTTAGATAGTTTTATAAAAAAATAACTATATTTGTGGCGAAAATAACTTTTAATCAAGAAACTTGTAAACTAAAACCCTCAAATTATGAGTAATCAGTATAACGATTATGACAACGATACTCGTTACGATGACGAGTATGAATATGAAGATCAGCAAGTCGTAGATAACAAGGCTGTACGTGGTTACAGAATTGTGATTATTATCTTGGCGGTTATTCTTGTAGCATTGTCGGTGGTATATTTCAACATGCACCGCGAGCAGCAGCAGGAGTATGCGCTTTTGGAGCAGGATCGTACCCGTATTCAGGGCGACCTCGACAGCTTGATTGTATCGTTCGACGACCTGCAAATCAAGAACGACTCTATGGCTGCCAACCTCGAGGAGGCTAACAAATTGGTGGACCAGCTTAAGAATGAGCGTCGATTGAACTATGCTAAGATTCGTGCTTACGAGAAGGAGGTAGGAACTCTCAAGACCATCATGCAGAGCTACTTACGTCAAATCGACTCATTGAACACAGTCAATAAGAAGCTCACGAAGGAGAACGTAAATTACAAGAAGCAGATATCAACAGAGCGCTTGCGTGCCGACATGGCTGAGGAGCGTGCTGTGGAACTTACTAACAAGGTGCGCGTAGGATCTGTGATTCGTGTACGTAGCATCGGCATGGAGGCTTTGAACGCTAAGAGCAAGCCTATCACACGAGTTAAGGGCGCTGCACGTTTGCGTGTAAACTGCGTGATTTCGGCAAACGAGTTGGCTGAACCAGGCAACAAGACTGTATATGTATGCGTAACCTCACCTGAGGGATATTTGATTTCAACTCCTAACGCTACATCGTTCACATTCGAGGGCGAGCAGAAGCTCTATTCAAGTTGCCGTGAGGTTGATTACAAGGCAACACAGGATTTGCCTGTGGCAATCTACATCGACGGATCAAACTTCACCGCTGGTACATACAAGGTTGAGATTTACATCGACGGTCGTCTCTCTGGCGAGAGCGAGGTCGCATTGCGATAGAGAGCGCAACAAAATGTTTAATGGGGCTGCACGACTTGTGTCATGCAGCCTCTTTTCTTGTATCTTGCAGAAAAAGAAGATGTTTACGCTTGAAAATTTTGAATATTGAATTTATTTTTCTTACCTTTGCGCCCAAACCCCGAAAGTGTAGGGTTGCGTTTATTATTAATAATTAAAATTTTATAGCAAATGGCTGTTAAAATTCGTTTGGCACGTCACGGTAAGAAGGGTGCTCCTATCTACCACATCGTTGCCGCAGATAGCAGAGCGCCACGTGATGGTAAGTTTATCGAGAAATTGGGTGTTTACAACCCTAACACGAATCCTGCTACAATCGATTTGAAGTTCGACCGAGCTTTGGATTGGTTACTCAAGGGCGCACAACCTACCGATACTTGTCGAGCAATTCTCTCGTACAAGGGCGTATTATACAAGAAGCACCTTTTGGGTGGTGTAGCTAAGGGCGCATTCTCTGAGACTGATGCTGAGGCTAAGTTCAACAAGTGGCTTGGTGAGAAGGAGAGCAAGATTGCCGCTAAGGTAAACAAGCTCGCTACTGACGCTAAGAACGCTGAGAAGGCTGCTTTGGCTGCTGAGACAAAGGTTAAGGAGGAGCGTGCTGCTGCAATCGCTGCTAAGGCTGCCGCTGCTGCTGCAGAGGCAACTGAGGCTGAGGTTGAGGAGCCTGCAACAGAGTCTGCAGAGTAATCCTGTTTAGCTTCTTAAAAAATGGACTGTCTAATTTAGTTTTAGGCAGTCCTATTTTATTTTAAGCACAACGCATGATGAAAGATAACTTTACAACCGTAGCACGAGTAGGCAAGCTCTTTGGACAAGCCGACAGCGGAGGTGTTTCCATTACTCTCTACACCACCTTCCCTGAGGATTTCGACCCTCAGCAGGACCCCCTGTTCGTTGAGATTGGCGGACTTGCTGTGCCTCTCTATTGCGATAAGTTCGAGCGCCGAGGTGCCTCAGGTGCAAATGTAGAATTTGCCGACTTCGACACACCACGCCGTGCCGAGGAGCTCATCGGCAAGGAGCTGTATATGGAGCTGGAGGAGGAGCGTGATGACGACGAGTTCTACATGGAGGATTTAATTGGCTTCAAGGTCTCGGCAGGTAAGCTGCATGGTGAGATTGTCGATTACTACGACAGCGAGCTAAACCCTTTGTTTGGAGTAGATTTCGGCGAGGGCGAACGATTAATCCCCGCAGCCGAGGAGTTTATCGCACAGATTAATTTCGACAAGCAGACCATAAAGATGGTGTTACCCGAGGGTCTGTTGGAGTTGTAGAGAATATTCCCATCAATAAAAAAAGATGTGTCCCGAAAGAGCACATCTTTTCTATTTGAAGTTGTATAACAAGAGGGATTTCAAGGTTTACGAAGCCTGAAAAAGCGGAGTTTACTTGGCGTAAATGAGCATTTGAGGGCAAGTGTAACGCAGAAATCTCCTTGTTAGACGGCTTCTCCCATTTTTTATTCCTTTATATCGCCCACCGCAACCTGATACTCGTGCCATAGGCTCTCGATGTCGTACTCCTCGCCCAAGACGTGCTTTATAGCGCCGTCGAACGACCAGGGCACCACGTGCAGCGTACTCTGGTTGAACTTGCGCAAGAAGTCGGCGTCATAGTTATCACGTATCCATACAAAGAAATATCCAGCATGGCGATAGCCATTCATGTAGTGACCTCGCTTGGGGCGGTCCTGCTCGCCATAGAATCCACCATTAGCCACACGCACTGCGTCAGCCATGCCCTCGATAAATGCCCAGAAGGTGCGGTTTGTACCGTATGAGCCTATACCCTGAGGTTCAAGCTGATAGGCATGAGTGAGTTCGTGAAGCAGAACACCTCGTGTTTCGAACATCACCTTATCATCGCCCTTGCCGCGATAGGAGTTTTCGATGTGACGTGTGCTGTAAAAAATGTGAACACGACCTCTGCCGCCACCCTTTGCCGACACGCCCTCCTTATCTTCGAGCGTGTAGTAAATCGACTTCACGGGCATAATGCTATCCTTAGGCGAGAAGTAGAGCGTCGCCAACACCTCGCGCGCGCACTCCGAGATATACTCCTCAGGAGAGGGTATCAGGCGATTATAAATCTGCGAGCCCTCAGTATGTGTCGCCTTGTCGTGAAAGCGAATACTGCCCACATCGTACTTGCGCCACTTATTGGTATTCAGCGGCTTAACCTTAATCTCCTTCTTTGTCTGAGCTGTTACAGAGGTCACCGCAGTAAAGAGTCCTCCCACACAAAATGCTGCAAGCAGCATCACACACAATTTCTTCATAGTTCAATAGTTATTTCGTTTTCTTAAAGTTTTTCTTCATATATGGCTTCGCGCCACCCTGCTTGCTACCCTGCTTGCCAGCTCGTGGCGTAGGGCGAGGCTTATGCTCCTCGCGGAAGAAGTATGATTTCTGACGACGTTTATCATCCTGCGAACGAGCCACATAGACCTTCTCGCCCGTATATGGATTTTCGCCCGTGTAGAACATCACCGACGATAGTGTCATAGGCGTAGGCGTAAGGTCCTGCACCTGCTCTAGGTCGAAATGTAACTTACCCAACACCTTCTCCGACAACGCCTTCATGTCGCACTCACGACAGCCCGGGTGTGACGAGATGAAATATGGAATAAGCTGATAACGCAACCCCTCACGTTGGCATATAGAGTGAAAATCGCTGTTAAGCTTCTCAAAAAGTTTGAACGACGGCTTACGCATCAAATTAAGCACATGCTCCTCGGTATGCTCGGGCGCCACCTTCAGGCGACCCGAAGTGTGATGTTTAACCACCGTTGCGAAGTAAGGCGAATCATCGAATAGGTCGTAACGTATGCCGCTGCCGATAAATGCTTTTTTAATACCCTTCACGGCTCTAATCTTTTCATACAGAGCCAGCAATGGACGATGGTCATTATCCAGATTTGGACACATTTTAGGGTGCAGGCACGACGGACGGCGACACTTGCGACAAGCCTCCTGATTCTTACCACCCATTCGATACATATTTGCCGAAGGGGCTCCCACGTCAGAGAGATAACCCTTGAAATCGGGCATCTTCACCACCTTCTCGACCTCTGCCAAGATGGAACGCTCGCTACGCGAGTTGATAAACTTACCCTGATGTGCCGAAATAGTACAAAATGCACAGCCGCCAAAGCAACCACGATGAATATTTATCGAGTGCTTAATCATCTCCCACGCGGGGATATCGCCCTTGCCTCGGTAGCGAGGGTGTGGCGCACGCTCATAAAGGAGGTCAAACGAGTGGTCGAGTTCCTCGGTCGAGAGCGTGGTGTTGGGAGGTGTGACAACCACATATTTTTCGCCCACCTGCTCCACGAGGGTTGTGTTGGGCTCCATGACGTTGCTCAGCAACTCCTCCTCGACGAAGTTTTCACCAAAGGCTCGTTTATCACGTTCACACTCCTCAAACGAATGCAAAATATTGGTTGTGGCAGGGTCCAGACGCTCGACATAGCTCTTATCGGCAAGAAATGCCACCTGATTTATCTTGCGCAGCAACTTTGCGTTGTAGCCGTTACGCATAGCCTTCGCCACCTGCTGCACTACCCTCTCGCCCATGCCGTAGATGAGCAGGTCGGCACCGCTCTCGATAAGCATCGAGGGCTTTAGCTTATCGCTCCAATAGTCGTAGTGAGTCAGGCGACGCAACGACGCCTCGATACCACCCACCACTACGGGAACGTGTGGATATAACTTCTTAAGAATCTGGCAATAGACCGTAGCAGCATAATCGGGACGAAAGCCCGCCTTGCCTCCTGCCGTATAGGCATCATTGCTACGCAAGCGTATGTTTGCCGTATAATGATTTACCATCGAATCCATAGCACCTGCCGAGACGCCAAAGAACAGACGTGGCGCGCCCAACTTAGTAAAATCACGCAAATCATCACGCCAATTTGGTTGTGGCACTATGGCAACACGATACCCCTCAGCCTCCAACAGACGACCTATCACAGCCGCGCCAAAGGCCGGGTGATCGATATAGGCATCGCCCGTGTATAGGATTACATCAATGTAGTCCCACCCCAGCGCACGCACCTCCTTTATGGTTGTTGGTAAAAACATCGCTTCCTAAAATTAGTACTCTGCAGCCTCCTCAAGATTTCTCGATGCCACATAGGTATCCCATTTGGCAATCACAGCCTTCAAGTCCTCAGGCAACTCACTCTCGAAGTATATATCCTTGCCCGTTGTGGGGTGAACAAATCCTAACGAGCGAGCATGCAAAGCCTGACGAGGCAACAACGTAAAACAATTCTCGATAAACTGCTTATATTTTGAGAATGTAGTACCCTTCAATATGCGGTCGCCACCATAGCGCGAATCATTGAACAGCGGGTGTCCCTGCCATGACATGTGAACACGAATCTGGTGAGTACGTCCCGTCTCCAGGCGGCACTCCACAAGCGTTACATATCCATAACGCTTGAGCACCTTGTAATGCGTAACGGCATGCTTACCGTCCGAGCCGTCGGCAAAGACATACATCTGCAATCTATCCTTAGGGCTACGACCGATGTTACCGATGATGGTGCCCTCGTCTTCCGCCAGATTACCCCACACCAAAGCTACATAGCGACGATGGATTGTGTGGTCGAAGAACTGCTTAGCCAAGCGTGCATGAGTGCGCTCATTCTTAGCGACAACCAACAGACCCGACGTATCCTTATCGATACGGTGCACCAATCCGGCACGCATATCGCCATCTTGGAAGAGTGGCAAATCTCTCAGATGATGCGTAAGAGCATTGACCAACGTGCCGTGATAATTACCACAGCCTGGGTGGACAACCATACCTGCCTCCTTATCAACGATAAGCAGGTCATCGTCCTCATAAACTATCTTGAGAGGAATATCCTCGGGGATAATCTCCAACTCGCGCTTGGGGTATGGCATCACAAGCGTGATGTGGTCGAGCGGCTTAACCTTATAGCTCGACTTAGCGGGCACGCCATTCACCAATATATTTCCGCTATCAGCGGCAGTTTGGATACGATTGCGAGAGCAGTGCTCCATTCTATCGACCAAGAACTTATCCAGACGCAACATCTTTTGTCCCTTATCGACCGTGATGGCGAAATGCTCATACATCTCGTCCGAGCCCTCCACCTCTTGCAAATCATCAACCTCTTGCAAATCTATATCTTTTTCTAAATACTCCTGCATAACCTTCAATTACTGAAAAAACTCATCTTCCTCAGTCTCTACAACATTTGCCGCCTGACTACTGCTTTGCTGAAAAGCCTTCAACTCCTGCACCTGCTCCTCAACCTGCACCTGCTCGAGTGAATCACGCAGAGCCTCCTCTGCCTTCAAGCGCTCCTCCTCCAACTCACGAGCCACCTTATCTGATGCTGCACTATTGGTCTCGACAACCTTCTCGTCAAGCGTGAGCCACAAATCGACCGTCACACCCAACTTCGCAGTGGAATTATGCGCCAGCGACTGACGATAGACACGTGCATTCTTCTGATTCAACAAATCTATACCCTCGTCAAAATTCACCTTGCCGATATTAAGACCCTGCTCCCACAGACGGCTCTTTGCTGCCTGAAGGCTCTGTCCAATAGCTTTAGGTACGATTGTAGAGTTGTTTTCGAGCTGAACACCCACCTTGAGAATCACACCTGAACCCATCTCAATCTCGACCTTGCTCTCTTCGGTAATCTGCTTGGTGCCGACATACTCGCCAAGCACGTAATTAGTAGCAATATCCTCCTCATAGACAAGTTTCTCGATACCCAAACCTGCCACCTCAAGCATATTCTTTGCCTGACGTAGTGAGCGACCCGCTACGTAAGGCACCTGCACCATCTTCTCTCTAAACGAGTTAATCGTAACATACACCTTACGTCCAGCCTTAACCTCAACGCCACCCTTAGGAAGTTGGTCCAAGACCACACCACCCTCATAAGCGGGCACAAAGAGTGAATCGTTGATAATAATCTGCAACTTCGACGACTCGGCAATACGCTGAGCCTCGGCTATCTTTACACCCATAAAATTGGGCACCGTGCGATGCGTTCCATGTCGAGTGATGATATTCATCATGATGCTCGACAACAAAATGATGCCTGCGAGCGACAAACATATCAACACCCCATGATAAGCCACAGGCGAAGCCTTCAGACGTCGCCACCACAACTTTAAGCCCTTCTCCTTAGGCTTACGGCGAACTCGTTTTACTCTATTCTCCATTCTATTTAATGTTGTTTATTTCGTTATAATGTGTATCTCTCTCTACGGCACAAAAACCCGCACGTGTCACCATCTCACACATCTGCTCCACACTCATCTTGGGTCGTTTATCTTCGGCTCCCGCCATGGAGTATATCTTGGTGGAGTCGTCAATAGTGCCATCAATATCGTCGGCACCAAACATCAGAGCCATCTCGGTGGTCTGCTTGCCATACATCACCCAATAGGCTTTTATGTGAGGTACGTTATCCAAAATAAGTCGGCTCATGGCAAGCGTGCGCAAGTCATCTGTGATTGCTACCTCGCCTATCTCCGACATCGGATTTCCGAAATTGCGATACTTCAGCGGTATAAAAGCATTAAAGCCACTCGTTGCATCTTGCAACTCACGCAGGCGCATAAGGTGGTCTATACGATGCTCAACACTCTCGATATGACCATACAACATAGTGGCATTGGTCTTCAGACCAAGCTCATGCGCCGCACGATGCACCTCGAACCACTCCTGCGTAGAGCCTTTGTCGGGACATATCTTGGCACGTATCTCCTCATCGAAAATCTCGGCTCCACCGCCTGGTATAGCATTCATACCCGCATCAATCAATCGCTGCAAACCCTCATGCACCGAGAGCCCTGCGCGACGAATCATATACGAAAGCTCAATCGCCGTGTAAGCCTTTATCGCCACTTCAGGCAAAACACTCTTCACCATGCGTATCAGCGAACAATAGTAATCGAGCGAATGGTCAGGGTGTACTCCACCTACGATATGCACCTCGGTTACGCCACTGCCCACATAACGTTCACACAGCTCCTGCATCTGCGCCATGCTCCACTCCCACGCCTCGGCACTGCCTCTTGGACGGCGGAAAGAGCAGAACTTACAGTTAAAGACGCACACGTTCGTAGGCTCAAGGTGGAAGTTACGATTGTAAAACACCTTATCGCCACTTATAGCGCGCTTTTTTGCCACAGCCAACTCACTCAAACGCCATAGTGGTGCCTCCTGCCACAACACAAGAGCATCTTCTGCAGAGAGCCTCTGACCCGCTTTGACGCAGGCTGCTATATCTTCCCACGTTCTCATTATTTCGGAGCTTTTCTATAGAGATACACTGCTATGACAGCAAATATTATATTCGGCATCCACACAGCCAACCACACAGGCAATGCACCACTCTTAGCAAACTCCTCGAAGACACGGTTAAACATGATGTACGAGAAGCAGAGGGTAATACCAATTCCAATATGCAGACCCGTACCTCCTCTCACCTTACGCGACGATAACGACACACCGATGAGGGTGAGGATAAACGTAGCCATAGGATATGAGAAGCGGGTATGTTGTGCCACCTCGATGGTATTGATTGAGTCGGAACCCTTTTGACGTTGCTGACGCAAGAAATCGTTTAGCTCGCCAATCTTCATTGTCTTAACAGTCTCGGCTACACGACCCAACTCTCGCACATCGAGATTGACCATGGTGTCGAGGTCGCGCAACTGAGTGAAGGTCTCACGACCCTGCTCATCAATGGTGCGAGTGATATATCGCTGAGCCTTCCAGCGTTTGGTCTCGGGATCTACCGTGATGCCCGAAGCCTCGAGGGTCTGTCTGATTTGTGTACCCTCATAACGTTCCAAAGTAAAGAACTCGGCTGTATTATCATTATCAAAGCCCCTCACATAGACATACTCTCCGGGAGCTATCTGGCGATAGATGTGTCTATCGAACTGTTCGTTTTTATACTTCTTGAAATAAGCGCGCTTAAAATTCACGCAATTAACCTGCGAAGGCGGAATTATCCACAAATTCAGAGATAACGACAGCATCATGATGACCAACGCACCCAAAAAGTAAGGCCACATGAGTCGGCGAAAGCTAACACCGCCCGACAAAATGGCGATAATCTCTGTTTGATACGCCATTTTCGATGTGAAGAAGATTACCGAGATAAATGTAAACAGACCACTAAACTGAGTGACAAACTCAGGCACAAAGTTCAAGTAATAGTCGAAGATGATAGCCGACCACGGAGCGTGCGACTCGGTGAAGTTATCCACTCGTTCGGCATAATCGAACACCACCAAAATGACGGTAATCAACGCTATCGAGAACAGATATGTACCGAGAAACTTGCGGAGTATATATCCGTCGATGAGCTTGTATCCGGGAAATGATATTTTAATTCTATCTTTCATACGCTTTGTGCTATTACAATCTTCTGCCGAGTTTTTCAACCATCACTCGCTTCCACTCGGCATAGTCGCCCGCGATGATATGCTTGCGAGCCTCGCCCACCAACCATAGGTAGAACGCCACGTTATGCAACGAAGCAATCTGTGCCGCCATCATCTCCTTGCAAACTACCAAATGGTGAACATAGGCTTTGGTATATACCCTATCGACAAACGCCACACCGTTAGGGTCAAGCGGCGAGAAGTCGTTCTCCCACTTCTTGTTGCGTAGGTTAATAGTTCCCTCAGAAGTAAAAATCTGACCATTGCGACCGTTTCGTGTAGGCATCACGCAATCGAACATATCCACTCCGCGGTCGATACCCTCCAAAATATTGATTGGCGTACCCACACCCATCAAGTAGCGAGGTTTATTCTCAGGCAACACGGCATTCACCACCTCAATCATCGAATACATCACGTCGGTAGGTTCGCCTACTGCCAAGCCACCAATAGCGTATCCATCGGCATCGTACTGCTGAACATTCTCCGCTGCCTTTGCTCGCAAATCGGGGTACGAGCAACCCTGAACGATGGGAAACAACGATTGATAGTGACCATACTTAGGCTGCGTCTGGTGATAACGGTTGAAGCAGCGCTCCAACCATCGCTCGGTCAAAGCCAATGACTTTGCCGCATAGTCGCGTGGCGCGTCACCTGGAGGGCACTCGTCGAATGCCATCATTATGTCGGCACCAATCGTACGCTCGGTATCAATCACACTCTCGGGCGTGAACAGATGCTTCGAGCCGTCGATGTGAGAACGGAAATGACAACCCTCCTCCTTGAGCTTTCTGCACCCTGAGAGTGAAAACACCTGAAAACCGCCGCTATCGGTAAGCATAGGACCGTCCCATGTCGAGAAACGATGCACACCTCCCGCCTGCTCGATGATGTCCATACCGGGACGCAAGTAGAGGTGGTAGGTGTTTGCCAAAATAATCTGAGCATGCGCCTCAGACTTCAAATCGCGATGAAAAATACCCTTCATCGCTGCGGCAGTTCCCACAGGCATAAAGATGGGCGTTTGTATCACGCCGTGGTCGGTTGTAATCTCACCCGCACGAGCCTTCGAGCCGGGAGCAGTATGTTGCAATGTAAACTTCATATCTCACTTTTTTGCATGCGCCAAAACACATCGGCACATAATTCGGACAAAGTTACTATTTTTTCTACGAAAAAAGCATCTTTCCGCCCGAAATATAAAACCCCACAACAATTATTTCCCCTTGCACACCTTTTTTAGCCGAAATTAGCAGTAAAATGTTAATATCTTTTCGTCTTTCGTTGCGCCATTTACTACGAAAAGAGTATCTTTGCGTGATTTTGATTAAAATTTGCAGTTCACATTCCGATGACACAACTTTTCGAATATATCATCATCCACTACGGCTGGCAGGGAGTGGCTTTGGGCGCAGCCATCATAATACTTTTGTGCGTCCAACTTTATTACTATCTCATCACCTATGGACGCATCAGTTCATACATGAACTCTCGCCGCAAGAAGAAGCTCGAGCAAGAGCCTCCAATCTCTGTGGTAGTTCCCTTGTTTTCAGAAGATTACGCATACTTAGAAGATAGACTCCCCCACATCTTCACACAGCAGTATGGTGCCACATTCGAGGTGGTGATTGTTTACGTAGGCAACGACTCCGACTTCTACGAGGAGCTCATGCGACTACGCCTTTTACACCCCAACCTCACGGTCACAAAATTTGAGTTCAACCCACGATTCCCCATCTCGACAAAGCAGGCTATAAACTTGGGTATCAAATCTGCCCACAACGAGCATATCATCATAACTACTCCAAGTGCAAAACCAGCCTCAACGCAATGGTTGGCGATGATGGGAAAGGCATTTATGCGAGGCGACATAGCCATCGGATATTCAGGTATCGAGCAGGATAAGGGCATTGCGAATTATTTGATGAGAATGTCTAATATGCAACTCTCAATCTATTGGCTCGCACAAGCTGTTAATCGCCGCACATACAGAGGCATACGCCACAATATAGGCTTCACCAAGACCCTCTATTTCAAGGCAAAGGGCTTCACCCATTTGAGCATGAACATTGGCGAAGATGACCTCTTCATTCAGCACATCGCAAAGCACAACAACGTGAGCGTTGTCATGATTCCCAAAGGCTCGACCATAGAGCACCCTTGGGGAGGCTTGAGTTGGTGGCTGGGTCGCCTGCGCCACTACGGACAGACTTGGCGTTTTTACCCCGATTGGATACACTCTTCAGTGATGTGGGATTTAGGTAGCCAGACGCTACTTTTCCTCTCGGCAATAACAGCATTGATATTCATGCCGCTGGAGTTTAAAATCGCAACTGCCATGTTACTTTTAATCCGCTACTTTGTCATCACACTCCGCATTCGTTCGATAGCTAAGCGTGTAGGCGAGAAGAGCGTTGCGCTGAAGTATTTCATCTTTGATTTAGCGAATCCTATCCTAATGATGTGCTTGGGCATCATCATGTTACGCAGAGATATGACCGCATGGAAATAGCCGATTACATAATAGCCGACGACAAACAATTAGTAGAGCTTGCATTGAAGGGCGACGACATCGCCTTCGAGTACCTATTCAATCGCTACAGCGAAGCCATACGTCGTCTATTATTGCAACGTTCGGCTTCAATAGAGGACACCGAAGACCTGCTACAAGAGACCTTTATCAAGGTCTACATCAACCTGCAACGCTACTCGGCAAATTACACCTTTGGACAGTGGATCTACACCATTGCCCGCAACACCCATATAGATTTCGAACGTCGCCGTCAGGAGGACCTCTCAATAGACGACAAGTTCTCGGCTACCATCGCCAGCACGCCTTCACCCGAGGATAACCTGATAAACATTCAACAGCGCCGCCAAATTGAAGACTACATAAGTTGTCTGCCTCAACAATACCGCCAGCTATTCACAATGCGTTTTTTGGAGGATTACTCATACGAGGAGATTGCCGAAAAACTAAACCTTCCAATGGGTACGGTTAAGACCCAAATTCATCGCGCCCGCGAGCGCATGTGTCGCCTCATTCGCAACGCCGAAGAGTAAATCAAAAGTCTTTTTGCATTTTACATATTTATGCGCCAATTATTTCAATATTTGCGCATAGTTTCATTGTGTACGCTATCGTATTGAGGCATATTTTTACATCATTCTGACTATCACCCACCTTATCTTGGCTCGACGAATGCAAAAAAAAGTCTATTTTAATTTGCACAATACCATATATTTTAATAGATTTGCATTCGGTTAGGTTAGATATGCTTCATGTAAAGATGAACTTATAAAACAATTCCCCAACTAAAAATTGAGGAATTGCTCTTTTTTATCGTTTTTTTCTTCGCGTGAATTTTATCTGCATAAAAAATTAAACTTTAAATAATTTGCTTTATGAAAATCATCACAAGACTTTGTCTTATGACGTTTGTGGCTCTATTGGGTATCGCCACACCGTCATTGGCTCAGCAGAAAGCATCGTTGGCGGGTAAGGTATTATCTGCCGATACGAAGCAGGCTGTAGCCTATGCACTTGTCTACCTTCCAGAAACAGGATTGCAGGCAATAACCAATTCAGAAGGAGATTTCCAGATTAAGCAGATCGCAGCAGGTGATCACAAAATCCAAATCTCTTTCCTTGGTTATGAGAACTTAGAGAAGACCATCTCATTGAAGGCTAACGAGAACGCGCACACATTTGAACTTGTTCCTGCTAACTTCAAGGTCGAGGACGTTGTCGTAACAGCTACCGCAAGCAAGGCTGGTGCTGCTACATCATCAACAATCTCTCGAACAGCGATGGATCACATTCAATCATCGTCGCTTGCCGACGTGATGAGCTTATTGCCAGGAGCTTCTACTCCTGACACACGTACCCTCACTTTGAGCCAAGCATCGAGCTTCTCAATTCGTGGCGGTGCAAGCCTCGGTACAGCTATCATCATGGACGGTACGCCTATGTCGAACAACGCCAACATGCAGTCACTCGGCGCTGGTAAGATGCCTTTCGCAGCATCAGATGCTCCAGGTAATGCAGCTATGGCTACTCCTACTTCAGGTATCGACATGCGTCAGATTTCTACCGACAACATCGAGTCAGTAGAGGTTATTCGCGGTATCGCATCGGTTGAGTATGGCGACATCACTTCAGGTGCCGTTATCGTGAACTCAAAGGCTGGTCGCACACCTCTCAACGTGAAGCTGACAATGAACCCTAACCTATACCAAGTTTCAGCCAACCACGGTTTGTTGTTGGGTCAAGCAGGCAGCAAGGCTGGTGCCGTTAACTACAGTGCCGACTACTCATATTCACAATACAAGCCTACTGAGGGCTACTCTCACTATGAGCGTACTAATGCTCAGGTGGGTTACACCAACAACGTTGGCAAGTGGTACACTAACTCATCACTCTCGATAGGTATCTACCGCGATAAGGCTAATCCTACTCCGGGCGATGAGAACGACCACCGTTACGCTTTGCAGAAGGAGGATCGCTTCCGCTTCAACACAAAGGGTACATTCTCATTCAACAAGGGCTGGTTCAACAACTTGAAGTACGCTGCATCGTTCACTATGACCGACAAGGATAGCTACTTCGAGGATCAGGCTCTCAACGCTGAGGCTTCATTCTCAAATTCAAAGACCAACGGTCAGATAACTACAAGTGCTCCTGGTGGCTCAGTGACTTTGGAAGATGGCACAGTCATCACTAACCCTGAGGGCGAGTCAGCTACACGCACACCTAACACTTACATGTATAATTACAGCGTACGCGGTAAGGAGTTGAACACTTATGCACAGGTTATTGCTAACTTCGCAGGAAACTTGGGTAACACAGCTCACTACATCAAGCTCGGTGCTGACTTCCGCAACGACGGCAACGTGGGTGAGGGTAAGATTTTCGGTGGCATTCCTATGCGTACTGCATCAAACGACCTCTCATCACAGCGTGAGCGTTCATTCGACGAGATTCCATTCATGAACACATTGGGTCTCTTCGCTGAGGAGTCATTCAACTGGCGAATGGGTAGCCGCAACCTCAACATCGTAGCCGGTGTACGTTACGACAAGATTTTCGGCTTCGACGATGTTGTTGCACCTCGTATCAACGCCTCTTTCGACATCATTCCTGAGCACCTCTCAATCCGTGGTGGTTATGGTATCACAGCTAAGACTCCTACACTTGAGATGCTCAACCCACAGGAGGCTTACTTCGACCTTTTGAACTTCAACAACACAACAGCAAGCAAGGCTTCCGAAGCTCAGAAGTTCCAGGTTGTAACAACTCACGCTTTCGACACTAAGAACAGCGACCTTGAGATGGCTACAACTCAGAAGTATGAGTTGGGTGTTGATTTCAAGATTGGTCAGGTGACTGGTCAGGTTACAGCTTTCAACGATAGCAGCAACAACGGCTACATGTACAGCACTACTGCTGATTCATTCCATAGCGTAGATATGATTACCTACGACGCTGTGTCATACCCAGCCGACGGCACAACATTGCCTACACTCAAGGAGAAGTCTCGCAAGAAGGCTTTGCTCTCATACGTTAAGCCAACCAACAATGCATCTTACAAGACACGTGGTCTTGAGGCTTCTATCGACTTCGGTCGTATCGACGCTATCCGCACACGTTTCATCTTGGATGGTGTGTGGAGCCGCACTGAGAGCTGGAACAATGGCTACTCATTCGACCGTGCTAACTCAGGCAACTACTACAACCACATGGGTGTATTCGAGAGCCACATCAGCTCATTCTACGAGAGCCTCTCAACCAACTTGAAGGCTGTTCACAACATTCCAAGCATCGGCTTCGTAATCTCGGCTACTGCCAACGTAATCTGGCGCGAGAGCTCATGGATGAAGTACAAGAACGACGAGATTCCTGCTTACTACATCTCAGTTGAGAATGGTAACATGTACCCTATCTTTGACGAGATGTGGGATATGAGCGAGTTCAAGGTTCTTGACGTTACAAAGGACCTCGACCAGCGTCGTAACACTCGCGACAGCTTCATGTCACCTGTGTTGTGTATGAACATCAACGTAACAAAGGAAATCAAGGATTTCTTGCGTATTTCGTTCTATGCTAACAATGCATTCCGTAGCACACCATTGTGGGAGAGCACCAAGACTCCAGGCTCGTTCACACGTCGTAACAGCCGTGCATTCTTCTTCGGTCTTTCACTCAATGCTACAATTAAATAATAAACAAGTAAGAAGAGTATGAAAAGATATATTTATTACATAGCAGCTTTCACAACAATGCTCTTTGCTACATCGTGCGCCGAGATGATGAACGAGGCACGCGAGGCTGAGATTGTGGAGCTCATCGATGTTGCTTATAAGGTTAATATCCGCGAATTGACAACATCTGAGGGTGATAAGGTTGCAGCACCAGCAGATTGGTACCAGAACCTCGACGTAACATTTGTAAACTTCGCCGAGCAGATTGAGACTAAGGCTACAATTAACGCCGATGGTATCGCTCAGGCAAGTGTTATCCCTGGTATCTATAATGTCGTTGTACGCAGTATCCAGCCATCAGAGGAGGGTATCAACTATATCCTCAACGGTTTGGCTCAGAATGCCCCATTCACAAAGAATGTATCAGTGGAGGAGGCTGCGGCTTCTACTTCTGAGGTATTGATTACTCCTATTATCAAGGACTCTCCACTTGTTTTCAAGGAGTTGTTCTATGCAGGTTCTGAGGGTTGGTACTTCCGTGACCAGTTCTATGAGGTTTACAACAACACCAATAAGGTAATTTACCTCGACCATTTGTGCTTTGCTAACTTGGTTCCTGAGTTTCCTACTCCAACTCTTCCAGAGTGGCCAGCTGTTGATGGCGTAGACAATTATGCATATGCCGTTACTGTATGGCAGATTAAGGGTGATGGCGACGACTATCCTTTGGCTCCAGGCGAGTCAATCGTATTTGCACAGGAGGCTGCCAACCACATTGAGATTTCAGGTGGCACTTCGATTGTAAACTCTACTACAAGCGTAGATTTCGAGTGCTGGACAGGTAATCAGCAGCGTATTAACGCTGAGATTCCTGACGTGCCATACGTATTCTGGTCAGGCTATATCAACAAGATGATGTGGATGGTAACAGTTGATGGTCCTGCTATGGCGCTCTATCAGCCTGGTAAGAATTTGGAATTTGGCTCAGACTATTGGCAAGAGGGTGTAACAACATCGGCTCAGGTAGGTTCATCAGGTCAGCAGTATGCACGTATTCCTATTGAGGATATTTTGGATGCTGTGGAGTGTATTCCTACATCTAACGACTTGAACATGAAGCGTATCCCTGGTGTATTGGACTCAGGTGCGGCATCAGTTGATGGTTTCTACAACGGTAAGAGCGTAGCTCGTAAGATTGACAGCTACCGCGCAGATGGTACACCTATTTTCCAGGATACCAACAACTCAACTGCCGACTTCGAGGTATGCAGCGACCCAACAATTCGTCGCCACAACGTAGGTCGTCCAGCATGGGGCGGTAAAGTTTCAGAGTAGTTTAACTGAAAATGAGACAGAATTATGAAAAACATAAATAAATTTACATTTTTAGCTCTTGCTCTGACGCTTATTTCAACTATGGCGTTGGCTCAGCAGGAGGAAAGTTCTTTGCAGAACATCGAACGTAAAAAGATGGAGAGCCTTTGGTTCTCAAATACCGACAATGCTGCGGGTGCTCAGCTCGACCAGATGGATTACTACAGCCAGCTCGGTATCAACTACAACTCTACAAAGGGTGATTTCAAGCACACTCAGCTTGGTAAGCACAACACCAGCTACGGTTTCTCAACTGACGGTGGTGGTGAGATGAAAAACTTGAAGGGCATGTTCCTTTGGGGTTATTTCGACTATTCACATGAGAAGGAGCGCGACGCATCGTTCAATGCTTCGCTTATCGACCCATTGCGCGGTACTCCTTTCTATATTGCTGACCAGAACCTCAGCGACTGGATTAACCAGAGCTACAAGCTCGGCATGAAGGGTGCAACACCTGTATTGGGTGACCACTGGATTATCGGTTTGGGCATGGATTATGAGAATGCACAGGGCGCAAAGCAGATGGACCCTCGTCCAAATGTCTTGATGTCGAAGTTCACCGTGACTCCTTCATTGGTGTTCAAGGCTAACAAGCACGCTATTGGTGCTAACTTCCAGTACTACTCACGTCGTGAGGATGGTACAGCTTCTAACTCAGTGAGCATGAAGACTCAGCCTGTATGGGAGGTGGTAGCTCCTGGCTTCTACGATGCTGGTGAGATTGGCGGTGGCGCACTCTCAGGATTGCGTGACTACAACGCAAACTCTTTGGGTGGCGGCTTGCAGTATTCATTCGCTGGCGAGAACCTCTCGTTGCTCCTCTCAGCAAAGTATGCATTCGCTGTTGAAGATGTGAACAACAACTACACTCAGCCTAAGAAGATCGGCACAACTAAGGAGAACATGTGGGACTTCTCGGCAAACCTCAAGTGGCAGTTGAACAAGAACAACGCCATGTTTGCTAAGGCTAATTACTACGACCGCAGCATCGATGGTATCGAGTATGTTCAGGTATGGGACAACTCTCACGAGGTGGCTAAGTGGGTTATCCTCTCGAAGAACATTCGCTCAAACTTCTCTACTAAGCAGGTAAACTTCAACCTCGACTACATGAACTTCGGCAACGACAACGCTTATAGCTGGTTGGCAGGTTTGGACGTAAACTATGAGAAGTTGGAGGAGATCTACTACTTGCCTACAAGCGAACAGCAGGTTGAGAACCTCTACGTAAAGGCAAATGTAAAGAAGAACTTCTCATTCGGTGAGAACATGATCTTGGTAAGTGCTAACGGAGGCGTGAAGAACAACCTCGGTGGTTCACGCAACTACACAGGCAACCATGCTGAGACATTGATTTACACCGACATGGTACTTCGCGACTACCACTTCTTGCTCAACAACGCCTACTCATTGGGTGGCGAGGTAAGCTACACACGCAAGGGTATCATCGGTGATAACTCATCACTCTTCGTGTCGGCTACTATCGACTACACAAAGGCTACATCATGCCCTAAGGATTACACTTTCGGCAACAGAACATTCGTAGTCGTTAAGGCAGGTTTGACCTTCTAAAATTAAATAAATTTCTACCCAAAGCAACCCTTCGCAAGAGGGGTGGCTTTTGAGGTGTAACGACAATATGATGAGAATTTATAAAACCATTTTTGCTACGGCAATGCTATGTTTTGCGACTATGTCGCATGCACAGCACATCGAGAAGCCTTCGGTAGAGGGTGCAACCTCGTTTGCCGTGATTATTGATAACACCTCGCTTGACAAGTGTCGTGCTGAGGTGGATCTCTACAAGCAAACAATCGAGGCAGAGGGTCTGCCAACGTTCATCGTAGCAGCAAATTGGGAGTCTCCTGAGCAGGTGCGCCAGCAACTTATCGCATTGCACAAGGAGCATAAGTTGGAGGGTTGCGTCTTCATTGGCGATATTCCAATCCCAATGGTGCAGCGCGCACAGCACTTGACTACCGCCTTTAAGATGGACGAGCGCAAGCATGCTGTGGAGGATTGCTCGGTACCTTCAGACCGTTATTACGACGACTTTGACTTGGTATTCGACCGCATGGAGGAGCACCCTGCACAGGGTTTAATGCACTTCTTTGCGATGAATCCACTCTCTCCTCAATACATCGAGTGCGACATCTACTCTGCACGTATCAAGCCTCAAAAGAGCAACGGTGATCCTTACACGCAGATCTCGGCATACCTCAAGAAGGCTGTGGCAGAGCACAAATCGAAGAATGAGTTTGACCAATTCCTTTCATACACTGGTCACGGCTCACACTCTAACTCGCTTGTTGCATGGCGTAGCGAGCAGCAGATTGTAAATGAGCAGTTTGGCGATCGCTTCAAGCACCGCAACAGCGCTCGTTTTACACGCTACACCATGGAGCCATACACAAAGTATGACTGCATACGCGAAATGCGTCGTGAGGAATTGGACTTCATGATTTACCACCAGCACGGCGATTACTTCCGTATGTATATTTCAGGTGACCCTCACACATCGAGCACCGACGAGCACATCGAACAAATGGAATATCGTTTGCGCGAGTACTATCGTCGTAGCCCTGCATCGGCAAATAAGTTGGCGGATCAGTGGGGTTTGGACTCTGTGAAGTGGCACTTGAATGCTAACGAGGTGGCTTTGATTGAGAAGGATTCTATCCTTGAGCTTAAGCAGGGTATCATTTTGGAGGAGATTAACGACATTCGCTCGAATGTGCGCATGATTTTCTTCGATGCTTGCTTCAACGGTGACTTCCGCAACGATGACTATATCGCTGGTAAGTTTATCTTCTCGGAGGGTAAGACTGTTATCGGCTGGGCTAATAGCGTAAACGTATTGCAGGACAAGACCTCTTACGATTTGATGGGCTTGCTCGGCTATGGCGCACGTGTGGGCGTTTGGGCAAAGTATATCAACATTCTTGAGTCGCATATCCATGGCGACCCAACACTTGCGTTCTACTCGCCTGATGCCCAGAAGTATAACATCAACGCCAATGTACACAACAACGACCCAAAATATTGGGTTGAGCAGCTCTCTCACGAGCTTCCTGACATGCAGTGCTTGGCCATGACTCGCTTGATAGAGCTCGATTACGAGGGCACATCGGAGTTGTTGCTTCAGAAGTACATGCAGTCACCATACGCTGTGGTTCGAGGTACTGCTATGCGTCTTTCAGAGCGTTTGGACGACGAGAACTACAAGAAGATTTTGATGAAGGCATGGAGCGATGAGTATGAGTTCATTCGTCGTATTGCCGTAACTCGCATGGGTCAGGTGGGTGACGATGATTTCATTCCATTGCTTATCGAGTCATACATCAAGGACAACAACTCTATTCGTGTGATGTTCCAGACTACGTTTGCTTTGGCGAGCTTCGACCGCGACAAGGTATTGGCTGCTATTGAGAAGCGTTTTGAGAAGGCTTCGTTCCACAATGCCGACCGCTACAAGGAGGAGATTCTTCGCTACGTTGATCAGAAGACTGCCGACAACGGCGAGCCATCGCATCTGCGTAAGTTCACCGACACAACCGACAAGTGGCGTCAGTTCTACATCTCGGCGTTGAAGAATCACCCTTACCACCAATTCACCGACACCTTCTGCAAGATTCTCTCTGACGAGAACGAGAGTGAGAAGATTCGCGTATTGATGGCTGAGGCGTTGGCTTGGTTTAACATCTCGGTTAATAAGGAGCAGATTGCTGCTACATGTAAACAATTGTTGGAGAAGGGTGGCATGTCGGAGGAGCTTACTCGTGAAGTGACACGTGCTTATTCACGCTTAACATCAAAAAAGTAAGGAGTTATGAGAAAAATATTTTTAACCGTAGCACTCTCGATAGTAACATTTGGCGTATCGGTTGCGGCAAAGCCTACCATTGAAAAGCCAGCAGCTAAACACCCTACATCGTTTGCTATCGTTATTGACAGCGAGACATACAGTAAGTGTCAATCTGAGGTAAAAGCCTATCGTGCAGCACTTGATCGCGACAACTTGGCTGTATTTACACTCTCGGCTCAATGGGATTCGCCTGAGCAGATTCGCGAAGAGTTGAAGAAGCTATACAAGAAGAATCTAAATAAGATGCCACTTGAGGGTGTTGTATTCATTGGCGATGTGCCATACGTGAGCATACAAAATGCCCAGCACATGACCACCGCCTTCAAGATGAACGAGAGCCGCTTCCCTATCGAGGAGACAGCCGTTACGTCGGATCGTTTCTACGATGACCTAAACCTTGAGTTGGAGTTCATCAAGCGCGACTCGGTAAACTCATTGCGTTACTACTATAAACTTGCCGAGAACTCTCCTCAGCAGCTTAATCCTACATTCTACTCAGGTCGTATCATCTACCCTGAGCAGATGGGTGGCGACAAGTACAAGGAGATTAGCCGTTACTTGCGCAAGGTTGTGGCAGAACGCCGTCGCAACGAGAAGATTGACTATGTGGTAACATACGCCGGAGCTGCCTACAACTCAGACTGCTTGGTTGCATGGATGGACGAGCGTTTGGCTATCGACGAGATGTTCCCACAGCTCTCGGAGCGCAACGATATGGCACAGCTCACACAGCTCAACTTCCGCATGCGAAATGCTAAGGAGCAGCTCTTCGACCAGATTGAGCGTGCCGAGGTAGATGTAATGCTCTTCAACGAGCACGGCTCACCCGACAAGCAGCACTTAGATGGCACAGACCCAGTAGAGGGCTTTGAGCGTCGTGTAGCAGCTTTGCGTGATGAGGTATATTACTATCTACGTCGTGAGCAGCGCAAGAAAGATGGCGACCTACCAGGTGCGAAGGCTTACTTCAAGGAGAAGTATCGCCTCACCGACAAGTTCTTCGAGGAGTTCGACAACCCAACACAGAAGGCTGCCGCAAACGAAGATGATTTGGTATTGGAGGAGATAAACAAGTTGCGTCCTATGCCTCGATTTGTGATGTTCAATGCTTGCTACAACGGCTCATTCCACAAGGAGGGCTATGTTGCAGGTAGCTACATCTTCGGTCGTGGTCGCACGGTTGTAGCACAGGGTAACACTGTAAATGTATTGCAGGACCGTTGGACTTACGAGATGCTCGGACTCATCTCGAATGGTGTACGTGTGGGTCAATACAACCGCATGATTGCCACTTTGGAGGGACACATCATTGGTGACCCTGCATTCCACTTCGCCCCAATCGACGACAACAAACTCCGCGAGGAGATGGTGACAAAGTCACTTGTTGGCAAGCGTGCTAACAATGTAAAGAATATCAACTATTGGGTTGAACTTATGCAGGCTCCTAATGCCGACGTGCAGAGCTTGGCGTTGCGTACACTTGCCGACGCTGGCAAGCTCACAGCAGAGGAGTTGCTCAACAAGTATCGCACTTGCAACTACGCAACAACACGCATGGAGTGCTTGAAGCTACTCTCGCGCTTTGGCGGAGCATGCCCTGAGTTCGTGACAGCAGTGAGCGAAGCGTTGTACGACAGCTACGAGTTGGTACGTCGTAACGCATCACGCTACGCTTCGATGATTGGTGACGAGTCGCTTTTGGATGAGTGCGCCGACCGTGCGTTGAACTTCCCTGAGGATAAGCGTGTTGCATTTATCCTAAATTCAATGTGGCAGATTATGCCTGAGGCTGCCGTAGAGGAGGCATTGGAGAAGACCATCGCAGCATCGTACTATCCTGAGAAGGGTTACTTTGACCTATTCCGCAAGAGTGTCGCTCGCTCGCAGAAGATGAAGGCTGACGACGTTGAGGGCGCGTTCGACAAAGAGGCTAAATCGAATAGCCGCATAAATGCAATACGAGGATTCCGCAACTCAACATACCACGACCAGGTACCACAGATGTTGGCTGTGGTGGGTGATGAGAATGAGCCTATCGAGATTCGTATCGCCACAGCTGAGGCACTCGGTTGGTTTAACCTCTCATACCGCAAGCAGGAGATTGTTGAAGGTTTGCGAGGTGTAAAGACTTCAGATGTTGAACTTTCAAAGGAGATTCAGCAGACGATAAATCGTTTGAAATAGAAGGATTTATTACAATACTAAAGACAATAAGCCTGCCCCTTGGAAGGGACAGGCTTATTGTTTACAACCTCTTTAGGCGCCTCGCCTTTAGCCTAGTTAGAGCTGTTGGAAAGTCCCGCCTAAATATAGTGAGGCGTTAATTATCAATATCCACTAAGTTAAAGCTCTTGTCGAATTTAAGCTCCAAGCGATTCGACAGCGACACTTCATAATAGCGACCGTCGCGGTCAATCTTCAGGAGTGTCACATCGGGATAGTTCTTGGTGATGTAATCCTTGATTGGATTTGGGACAATAGCCATAGGCACGGCTCCATATTTGCAATCAATACTCTCCCAATCGCCCTTTCCATCAAATTCGATTTTTGTGCCGTCGGTAAGCATCACTTCATACTCCTTCGTTAAAATCTCATCATCGACCTTAGCAAAAGATATTTTCGAATTGGAGAAATATGTTTTAAGTAAATTCTGCGATGCCGCAGGCAACTCCTCAACCTTAATTGGACGATCCGCCCTCGCACATGCTACACCCAAAGCAAGTAATAAAACTGCCAAAACTGAAATAACCTTTTTCATAATCGTCATTTTTTTTATGGTTTAACTTATAACTTTAATTTCGTATTGCAAAAATTATACACAATTCTGAAATGAATTTGTAAAAATGACATTTTTAGATTTTTTTCACAAAAAAAAGAGAATTATTCCAATTCATAATATTTGCCGATACCGGGTAGCGAAAAAATATTTGTTTTACGAGTGAAATATTTGTATTTTTGAACTCTAATAGATTATGTAACCCATGCAAATAGAGATAATAAAGTGTCACGGCTCGGGCAATGAGTTTATTATGGTTGATATTGTTGCCATGCAACACGCGCCATTGGACATGGTTGCATTTGCCCAAAAGATATGTTCTCACCCCGAGATAGGAGGTGCCGACGGCATACTTTATGTAGTTAAGTGTGGCGAGAATTATGCCATGCGCATGTTCAACCCCGACGGTTCGGAGGCTGAGATGTGTGGCAACGGAATAAGATGTGTCGCACGTTTGGTGCAGGAGAGATATATCCCCAACAAAGAGTTTACCCTACTCTCTGGCAAGGGTTCATACCCTATATGTGAGGGTGAGCCAATAAATGGCAATATAAAAACATACGGAGTAGATATTCAGGTGAACCTCACAAGCCCCGACTTTGGATTTGCCGACAACGCCACAAGCCACATCGGCAAGGTGATACCTGAGTTGGATAAGGAGTTGAGCTTCACGGCTCTTAATTTGGGGAATCCTCACATCGTAGCAGCGGTGACAGAGATGGACATGGAGCATCTGGCAGAACTCGGAGAACGTGTTAAAGTCCTTACCGAGGAGTTCCCTCGAGGCATAAACGTAAGCCTATACCGCAAGATGGAGGGCAATGCTATATTTGTAGCCACCTTTGAGCGTGGAGCAGGCATCACATATTCGTGTGGCACGGCGATGACCGCAAGTTCTACGGCAGCATCGCTGCTTGGTATATGTAACAAAGGTGAAGAGATTAAGGTATTCAATCGTGGCGGCATGGTACGTTGCCTATGTAGCGATGCAGAGGGTAAAATCATCACTCGCCTAACAGGAAATGCGACATACGAGTGGCGAGGAGTGTGCGAGTGGGAGAACAACGAGCCTATCACAATCACTCAAACTGAAGTTTATGAAGCCGAGACAAAGGCTTATGATGAATTTGTGAGTTCAATAGCAAAATAAAATGAGAAGGGTTGCAGGCAAATTATTGATGGTTATCATGCTCGGCATATTGTGCTCGGCATGTAGCGTCACACGCAAACTCTCCGAGGGAGAGTACTTCCTGCAACGTGTCAAGATTGAAGACGACAAAGAGGTGCCTCGCAAAGAACGCATCACAGCCTACACGCTGGAGCAGTATGTGCGCCAAACACCTAACAAACGCTTCCTCGGCACCAACTTCTACGTATGGGCACACAACCTGGCTAATCCTCATAAAAATAATTGGTGGAACAATGTCAAGCGTAAAATCGGCGAAGAGCCTGTATTATTAGACATGTCGCTCACGAAGCGAAGCGCCCAAAACTTGCAGACCTACATGGACTCGAGAGGTTACTACTCATCGAGCGTGAGCTACGAGGTGGACACCACACGTCGCCCCAAACGCGCCTATGTAACCTACCGCACCCACCAAGGTGAGCCATATCGCATCGGCAGCGTGAGCTACGACTTCCGCGACCGTCAGTTAGCCCCCATCATCGAGTCCGACACAGCCAAATCGTTGCTAAAGGTTGGTAATGTTTTTGATATTCCCACATTGGACAAGGAGCGTGAACGCATAACCAAATATCTCAACAACAGAGGCTTCTACAACTTCTCGATAAACAACATCGAGTACCGCGTGGATACGATGGGCGGCAATCGCACAGCCAAAGTGAGAATGATTATCAAACGCAACATCACCGGTTACGACGAGCGTGGACGTGCCATAACCGACAACAACCACATATTCCGCGTGGGCGAGATTAATGTGCTAACCGACTACGACCCTGCCATAGCTGAGAATGAGTACAAGACATCGTTGATTGATACCACCTACTACAACGGCATAAACATAATATCGCAGGGCAAACCCAATGTGCGACCTGTTGTAATGCACTCGGCGATACCTCTTACGCCCAACACCATATACGACGCGTCACTCATCGAACGCACCTACTCGGAGCTTATGTCGCTTGGTTACTTCAAGAGCGCTCGCATAACATTTGAAGAGCTGCCCGACTCGCTTTCAACCTACACCCACTACGCTGGCGAGGGACGTAAGCCATACGACCCTGCTACGTATGAGAATATTAAGGAGAGGTATCTGCGTTGCAATATCCTCTGCTCCCCCACACTCAAACAGGGGTACAACATCGAATTGGAGGGTAGCACAACGTCGAGCTTCTACGGCTTGAGTGCTACGGTAGGTTATCAGAACCGAAATCTATTCCGAGGATTGGAGATGCTCAACGCCTCGCTGACATTAGGATACGAATACATGAAGGGCAAGCATGTAGCACGACGACGCGCCAACGAAGTGGGCGTAGCTGTAGGTATGCAATTCCCCCGCTTCATTGCCCCATTCCACATCTCTACACGCAACATAAACATGCCACGCACAAAGTTGGAGCTATCGTTCAACTACCAAGATAGACCCTACTACCGACGTGACCTATCGCGTATGACGTGGACATATTCATGGCGTAGCCTCAATGGTCGCTACCACTACCAGTTGCGCCCCGTGGACTTGAATTGGATTAACGTGGGATACATCGACAACAACTTCTTCTCGTCGCTTGAGAATGAGTATCTACGCCAGAGTTACCTCACTCAAGCCATCGTGGGCTTATCGGCAAGCTATACCTACAACAACCAAAACAAGAATATCGGAGGCAATGCCACGCTGCTCAGAGCAAACTTCGAGTCGGCAGGTAACCTGCTAAACCTTGTCGAGAGTGTGTTCTCCGACAAGACAGCAAACGGCACCTACGAGATTTTAGGTGTGAAGTATTCGCAATATGTGCGTGGTGACGTGAGCCTGAGTCGTAAAATAATGTTGGGCGAACGTGCTGCCATCGCAGGTCGTATATTTGCAGGTGTCGGCGTACCCTACGGCAACTCGAGCGCACTTCCGTTCGACCGACTGTTCTATGTAGGTGGTAGCAATAGTATGCGTGGTTGGACTCCAAGAACCCTTGGTCCGGGAAATACGCCCGCACAAAACACCCCATATCCCGTGCAGATGGGCGACATGAGGTTGGAGGCAAACCTCGAGTTCCGATTCCCTATTTGGGGCATGTTCAACGGTGCTACATTCTTCGATTTGGGTAATGTGTGGTACTTGGGTAATGACCGCCTTGATGTGCCCTCAGATGGCATATTCCGTTGGAAAGATTTCTACAAGCAACTCGGATTCAACACAGGCTTGGGTCTGCGCGTGGATATTAAATTCGTAATCTTACGCCTCGACTGGGGTGTGCAACTCCACAACCCTAACCTGCCAGAAAGTCAGCGCTGGATAGATACATTCCGTTGGAAAAACACTGCGCTAAACTTCGGCGTAGGCTACCCATTCTAATCGTCTCCAAACAGCATTATCAAAAAAAATAGTGGTGCGATGTCTGGCAACATGCACCACCGTGTTAGGTTAGTTAGGTTAATGAGAAAGTGGGTATCACCCCACATCGTTATTACAAAGATAAGATAATTTTTCTCATTAGCAAAACTCAAGCCCCCTTTTTTACAAAAATTAACAATTAATCGCTATTCTATTTTTAAAAATTTTCATTAATCCCCAAAACCATACTAAACTGCCGAAGGCTGTAATTGGGGAATATCACTCTCCAGCACACCGTCAGAGAGCTTTCCCACCGACGAAACCAGAAAATTAGAGTGTCGATTCCTATAAATTGCTGGCGTGGTGCCGTACTCCTTTTTGAAAAGTTTTATAAAATGCGACGTATTGGGGAACGTGCATTCATTGCCTATCTCAGAAATGGACTTTGATGTTGAAATAAGCAATAACCTCGACTGCATGAGTCGCTGACGAATAAACCAACGATGTGGTGGCATCGTAAAATGACGCTTAAACTCCTTCTTAAAAGATGTTAGCGAACGGTGACTGATTGAAGCAAGCTCCTCGATGGATATATCGTGAAAGATATGCGAATAGATAATCTGCTCGAAGCTCCCGTAAGCCGCATCAACATTGCTGAGAATCTTACTACGCAAACAACACTCCTCCATCGACACTATGGTGTAGATAAGCTCCGTCATCTTAAGGTTCTCGGCTGCCACGTCGTGTATAAAGTTATCCTCATACAGGAAGCTCGTCACGTGATTGAACAGATTGCGCAACGTCGTAGTTGCTGGCAATGACACATGATTATGTTTTCGACAACGCTCGCACGAATGTGAGTTCGTGATATTGATCGAATAATTCATATTCAAGTTCAACAAGATACGTTGAAGCTGTTCGGGAGAATAATAAACCACAATTTGCTCGAAATTACGACCCTCTTCAGGTATGTCCTCAACATAATGGTTGCCCACACCCATATAAAACACCTCGCCTCGAGAGATTGTATGGCGCGAATCGCCATAATAGATGTACTTTGTTCCTCTCACCACATAACCTATGGCACAACGCGAGTGATGTAACAGTTGTATTCCCGCATAGTTAGCCTCTACATACTTTACGATAGTTGCATGACTATCGTTTGTTGAAAAATTCATGATATTTTTATTTTTTAAATAAGTCAAAGTAATTTCGATAAACAAAGTTACTCATTATATCCCATTTACGCCCTATTTATTACAATATTTTTCAAGTTTATCTTGTATTTTGCATGTTTAAAACTTTTCGAAACACGTGAAATAGGACAAAAAGGCTGACGATGACTTATTGGGATATTTTTGACTATTTAGAAACTATTGCATTTTAGTGGTGCCCCGACTGATTAATTTACTCTTACTTCTCGCTCTTTGCTTCCGTATTATTCGCTAATAGCAATTTTACGAAATAGTTATATTGCAAAAAAACGTCTCCCCGCCAAGCCCGCAGTTGAAGATTAGAACCTCTTGCCTAAATCATAGTTTAGAGGAGAGTTTCCAATCATCACTAACCAAAGGCTCGTGACACGAAATGACGTAACAATAGTTATTACTCGAAAATATATAATTCCCGAAATGGAATCTTACATTCCAATAAAAAAACGGAATTATATAGTTTAGTGTTGTGTCATTCCAAGGAGGACTTTAGTCCGACGTGGGAACTCCTCCTACTATAAAAGTGATGAGATTGCCACAAAACCTATGGTTTCTC
The DNA here is from genome assembly GCA_017424405.1 of Alistipes sp. GTDB lineage: Bacteria > Bacteroidota > Bacteroidia > Bacteroidales > Rikenellaceae > Alistipes. Next base: position 2,365 of record JAFPAD010000037.1, on the reverse strand, counting down.
GCAATAACGTAGTATTTACAACACTAAGCTATATAATTCCGATAAAAAAAGCGTCCACCCATAAGTGAACGCTTTAATAATATAAGGTATTAAATAAGGCTCAAGGAATAACTCTCCCACCACCTTGTTAATACTACAAACCTTCAGACTCAATAGCAGCGTAAGAGATCTTCAAGGCATTTGCACGACGAAGCTCCTGCTTAACGTCGGTGATGATACCCATCTTTGTCTCTCTATCCGCCTTGATGCTGGTGGTCATCTGAGCACGGTCAGACTCGTTGAGCTGATCACGCTCTGCTGCGATGAAGTCACCAATATCCTTTGCAGTCTTGTAAGTGTCATTCAACTGAATCTTAGGAGCTGTACCATAACGAGCCTGCATGTGAGTTACAGGAACACCGATATGAATGTAGCTAACAAGACTCTTCTTCTCCAACTTCTGCACCTCTGTTGCATTAGGGAGCTTGTAACGCACCAATACCTCCTGATCACGCATGGTTGTTGACACCATGAAGAAGAAGAGGATCATAAAGATCACGTCAGGAAGTGATGCTGTTGAAATTGCGGGCAACTCCTTGTTACCCTTCTTTTTCATTACTGCCATATTACTTCTTGATTGCTTTACGTGGCTCTGCCTCAGAAATCTTCTGCTGCACAGCTGTGGTTATTACTTTACGCTCGTCCTCGTTCAAATCGCCAAATGACTTTCCGAACTTCATCATTGATACATCTTCGCGAATCTCGTTGAATACGCGAGTAAGCTCATTCTGAACTGCAATGTAGGTTTCGTAGCCTGTATCACGTGTTGTCTGCAATGAGATAACGCCCTTACTTGTAGTATAAGTCCACTTCGAACCATCTGGCATGTCGATCTCCTTATCCTCCTTCTCAGGCTTATCCTCATCGTCGTTTACGTTCAAGATGAACTCCTTCGCCTTGTCCTTCAACTGGCGAATGTCAGTCACCTCGTCACCTACCATCAACTGACCAGCTCCGTTGACGAATACCAACAGTACGTTACGCTCCTTCTGCTTCTGGTCTTCTACCTTAACATCCTCAGGTGGGATTGGAGGCAAGACACGAGAGATACCCTTATCGGTATTCATCGTAGTTGCCACAAGGAAGAACACGAGCAACAAGAAGGCGATATCGGCCTGTGAGCTGGCGTTAATCTCAGGTGTTTTTCTTTTATTACTACCTGCCATAAACGTCTCCTTTCATTATTTGAGTGCGTCTGACACTGCTGAATAGATAGCTGAAATAACAGCACCTGCCATTGCTACATAGAATACAATAAGACAAGTATCAGTAATTACTGTCTCCTTACGCTCGAAGTAGCCCTGGTTACCCAAATCAACAATCTGGAAGTCGTGACCGTTAGAGATTACATAGGCAACTACGATAATAGCTACAACAGCAACTACAGCGATCAACGCGCCCTTGATACCCTCTGGCTTCTTGAGCAAATCCATACCAGCGCCAACCAACGCCGCTACGACAGCTGCACCCATAAGGAAGTAACCCCAGTAGAGGTATGCTCCTACGGCTGTTGCGTTCTCAACTGTAGCGTTCTCTGGTGTTGTAAACACAGCCCAGAAAATCATTGCCACAGAGAGTGCAAGCAATGCAACCAATGAATATTTCAAAATTTTCTCCATTGTAAATTACTCTTTAAGGGTATTAATTATTTCTTATTGTATGCTGTCAAGATATCAACCAAAGAGATTGAAGCATCCTCCATTGTGTTCACCAAGTTATCAATCTTAGAGATGATGTAGTTGTAGAACAACTGAAGAATAACAGCAGCGATAAGACCCATCAAAGTAGTCAACAACGCAACCTTGATACCACCTGCTACAACGGTTGGAGAGATATCACCCATAGCCTGGATCTGGTCAAACGCCTCGATCATACCTACTACGGTACCCATGAAACCCAACATTGGAGAAAGTGCGATGAACAAACCAATCCAAGAAAGACCTGACTCCATCTGACCTGTCTGAACTGAACCGTAAGAAACAACTGCCTTCTCAACAGCGTCCATACCCTGATCGTAACGATCCAAACCCTGATAGTAGATAGAAGCAACAGGACCCTTAGTGTTACGGCAGAAATCCTTAGCTGCCTCAACGCCCTGCTCGTTCAAAGTCTTCTCGAATGACTCGATGAACTTCTTAGTGTTGATGTTTGCGAATGAAAGGTAAAGCATACGCTCGATAGCAACTGCCAAACCGATTACCAAACATACCAATACGGGCAACATCCAGCCCCAACCACCCTCAAGGAACTTCTGCATCAAAACCTGGTGCATAGTCTCACCTGCGAGCTCAGTCTCTGCTGCTACAGCAGCCTCCTGTGCGAAAGC